>JBHENR010000128.1:0-15956 GCA_046262555.1 Gemmatimonadota bacterium
CCTCACTCCTCGAACCGGCTCAGCCAGCGCTGATCGAGCAGCTTCCCGGATGTTCGATCGAACCGGAACCGCAGCCCGAAGGGCGCGGCGCCACTCGGATCCACTGAGCCGAAGCGGAGATCCTGCAGGAACACGGTCGCCACGTCGCCCGCGATGCGTGTCTCCGCGACGGGGACGGGAGCCCACCAGAGATACTCCTGCCCGGCGGGGGACCGGATCGCGCGGGCGGCCCACGGCTCCGCGAAGCCGCGATCGGTGCGATGCGTGAGCCCTGAGCGCGCCGGAACCCCCCCGACGCGGTAGTGACTGATCGTCGGCTCCGGCACATCCGGCGGCGCGATCGCCACCCCGTACCAGCGCCAGGGAGCGAACGGGAGCGGAAAGGCGTACGCCTCGGCCACGGTTCGCCCCGCGCCAGTTTCCGCCCGCTCGACCGCCCGCCGGGCGTCCGCGTGGAGGGCGCCCGCGGCGGCTCCGTACGCCAGCAGGAAGAGCAGAAACCCCGCCACCGCAGCCCGCGACCGCGCCGGGCGGCGCCACGCGACCAGCACCGCCACGGCCGGCGCCGTCCAGGTCACCAAGTCCACGATGAAGAGCCAGTCGTAGGCGAAGCGGGTGAGGGCAAAGGGGTACAGCAGCAACATGCCCCACGGGGTCACGAGGTCGTAGAGCAGATGCAGTCCGACGCCGGTGTAGGCGAGCAGGCAGAACCAGCCGAACGAGGTGCGGCGCGCGTAGCCCCACCAGAGACCCAGCGCGAGGACGAGGGGCAGCACCGCCCACCCCAGCAGGGAATGCGTGATTCCCCGGTGGTACAGCAGGTACGCCGCGTCGCTCCGCAGCGACAGCAGGATGTCCACGTCCGGCAGGTTGTTGGCGAGGATCAGGCAGAGGGTGGTTCCGGCCGGCCGCGCCCGAGCGGCGGCGCGGGCCAGCGCCCAGCCCGCGAGCGAGTGGCTGACGTTATCCAGCGGCGCTATCCACTTGCCTGTCGCTGGGCAGTCCGGCCCGGCTCCAGGCGGACATCCCGCCGGTTACGTTGCGGACGTCGGCGTACCCGGCCCGCTTGAGCAGGCTGGCGGCGACGGTCGAGCGGTAACCGCTGCCGCAGATAACGGCGACGGTGCTCTCCCGTGGCACCTCCGCCAGCCGGTCGGCCAGAAAGCCGCCCATGATGTGGCTCGCGCCGGCGACGTGGCCGGCGTTCCACTCGGCGTCCGCGCGGACGTCGAGAACCCACGGGCCGCCGCCGTCGACGCGCGCCGCGTGGAGCTCGGCCGGCGCCATCTGGGGCACCGTTTCCAGCGGGAAACCAGCCGCCTGCCACGCCTCCATCCCACCCGCGAGGTACCCCTGCACGCCGTCCAGCCCCACCCGGACGAGCGCCCGCGCCGCCCGTTCCGCCGCGCCGGCATCCGGGGGCGTCACCAGGAGGAGTGGCGTGTCGTAGGGAACGACCCAGGCGGCCCAGGTCGACAGGCTGCCGGCCACGCCGATACCGAGGGCGCCCGGCACGTGGCCCGCGCCGAAGGCGCTCTGATCGCGCAGGTCGATGACAACGTGGTCCGCCTCCGCCAGCGACCGGAACGTCTCCACCGGGATGGCCTTTTGGCCCGGCACCCCGCCCAGGGTGGGCGGCCCCGCGGCATTGAGCTCCTTCATCCGCCGGTAGTAGGGGGGAAACGGCGGCGAGCTGCCGAGGATCCGCTCCACGAACGCCGCCTCGTCGAGGCCCGGGTCCAGATACGGATTGGCGATCCGCTCGAACCCCAGCGTCGAGGTTGGCCGGCCGCTCATCCCCGCGCCGCACATCGAGCCGGCGCCGTGGCCGGGGTGGACCTCCAGCCCGTCCGGCAGGTCCGCCAGCCGATCGCGGACACTGGTGAAGAGCCGCGCCGCGAGCGCGCGCTTGGCGTCCTCTCCGAGCAGGTCGGGCCGGCCGAGCGAGCCGACGAACAGGAAGTCGCCCGAGAGAAACAGCATCGGCACGTCGCGTGACCGCGAAGCGTCGTAGACGAGGTAACTCAGGTGCTCGGGGGTATGGCCAGGCGTGTGGCGGGCTACCAGACGGACGGAACCGATGGTGATCGCATCGTCGTCGGCGAGCCGCTGGTGGGGGAAGGTCACCGTGTAGGACTCCCCGTCATCATAGGCGGAGAGCGCCAGCGCGGCGCCGGTGCGGTCGGCCAGCTCGCGCGCGCCGGAGGCGAAGTCGGCGTGGATGTGGGTCTCGAGGACGTGGGCGATCCGGACCCCCAGCCGTTCGGCCGCATCGACGTAGACATCCACGTCGCGGCGCGGGTCGACGATCGCGACCTCACCGGCTCCCGCGCATCCCACCAGGTAGGAGTATTGCGACAGTCCCGGATCCTCGATCCGTTCGAAAAGCATGGTTTCAGAATAGCCCGGCCGCGGCGGCCCGGCGAGGGGCGGCGGCCGGGCCGGGGAATGGGGGGTGGAGCTAGCTCAACACCCCGACCACGCTGTGGCTGAGGAAAACGAGCATCGCGAGCGGATAGAGCGTCGCGAGAACAACCGAGCCGATCGCCATACGCATGGGTCATATCTCCTGAACTGACGGTGAATGATTATTTCTGTGCATCCCCTACGCGGCTGGGCCGCGGCGGGTTTCATCGAGCAGGAAAGACCGGCGCGTCGCCGGATTCGTTCAATCCGTCAGGAAGCGGGCCAGCGGGGGGCCGAAGGCGTGGGGGTGGAGCAGGAACGAGTCGTGGCCCGTATCCAGGTCCAGCATCAACAGTTCCGCCGGCCGGCCGGCGGCCGCGAACGCCGCCGCCAGCTCGTCCAGCTCGGGCGGGGGGATAAGGACGTCTGTCGTCACGCCGATGAGGAGCGCCGGCGCCGAGATGCGCGCTACCCCCGCGGCGAGGCCGCCCCGGTCGCGGCCGAGGTCGTGGAGATCCATCGCCCGCGACAGATAGAGGTAGGAGTTGGCGTCGTAGACCTGGGCGTATTTCGCCCCCTGGTGCTCGAGGTAGGACTCGACCGCGAACTGGCCGTCGAAGGCGAACGGGTCGCCCGCCTGCCAGGCCCGGCCGAACCGGCGCGACCACTCCTGGTCTGATCGATAGGTGATCGTTCCCAGTTCCCGCGCGAGCGCAAGGCCGGCAAACGGGGGACCGCTGTCGTAGTAGGCGCCGCCACGCCAGGCGGGATCGAGCCGGACCGCCTGCCGCTGCACCCGGCGGAGTGCGATGGCGAACGGGTGGGTCTGGCCCGACGCGCTGATGGCGACGAGGCGCTCCACCGCGCCGGGGAACAGCGCCGCGTACTCCAGCGCCAGCATGCCGCCCATGGACGAGCCCACCACCGCGTGCAGCCGGCGGACGCCGAGCGCCGCCAGCAGGCCGTGCTGGAGCCGCATCATGTCGCGCAGGGTGACGAGGGGGAAGCCGAGCGCGTAGGGTCGCCCCGACGACGAGTCCAGCGTGGCCGGCCCGGTCGAGCCGTGGCAACCCCCCAGCACGTTGGCGCAGACGACAAACCAGCGGTCGGTGTCGAGCGGCTTGCCCGGGCCGACCATCTCCTCCCACCAGCCTGGGTCGTCGCCGGCGTGGTGGCGGGCGGCATGCGCGCTGGGTGAGAGGCCCGTGGTCAGCAGGATCGCGTTGCCGCCCTCGGCATCGAGCGCGCCCCACGTCTCGTAGGCGGTGACGGGATCGGCGAGCGCCGCGCCCGACTCGGTGGCGAACGCGCCCGGGTGGGTCCAGTGCTGGCGGTGGCGGTCGGGCATGGGGCGGCGAGTGTATGCCGCGGCCGGGTTGCTCGCCACGAGCGCGAGCGCGAGCATTGCCCGTCCATGCACCCCTTCCGCATCGCGCTCGCGCAGATCAATCCGGTCGTCGGCGACCTCGACGGGAACCTGGCCCGCTGCCGCGCCGCGTTCGCCGCGGCAGAGGCCTACGCGCCGGACCTCGTCGCGTTCCCCGAGCTGGCCATCTCGGGCTACCCGCCGGAGGACCTGCTGCTCAAGTCGGCGTTCCTGCGGGACGCCCGCGCGGCGCTGGAGGCGTTCGCCGCGGACATCGGCGAGGCCGTCGTGGTGATCGGCTTTCCCGATCATGGCGCCGACGTCTACAACGCGGCGGCCGTCTGCCGTCACGGCGCCGTGCGGCACGTCTACCACAAACGGTATCTCCCCAACTACGGCGTCTTCGACGAGAACCGGTACTTCCAGCGCGGCGATGCGATTCCGGTGTTCGAGCTCGGCGACGTCACCGTGGCGGTCAATATCTGCGAGGACATCTGGTACCCGGGCGAGCCGCTGACCGCGCAGGCGATGGTCGGCGGCGCCCAGCTCGCCGTCAACATTTCGGCGTCGCCGTACCACGCCGGCAAGGGCCACGATCGCGAGCGGATGATCAGCACACGGGCGGAGGACAACGCCCTCGTGGTCGCCTACTGCAATCTGGTGGGCGGGCAGGACGAGCTTGTGTTCGACGGCCAGTCGCTGATCGTGGAGGAAAACGGCGAGCTGCTGGCCCGGGGCGCGGCGTTCGCCGAGGACCTGCTGGTGGCCGACCTGGCGCTCGAGCGGGTGTTCCGGGAGCGGGTGCGCGATCCCCGCGGGCGGAAGGTGCGCGACCAGGCGCCCGAGGACGAGCTGGCGGTGGAGCGGATCGCGCTCGGCCCCCGGCGCGTGCGGCCGGCGGGCGGGTTGGCGGCGCGGCCCGTCGTGGCCGTCATCGCGCCGGAAGCGGCGTCCCGGCCGGCCGAGATTCTCGACGCGCTGACGCTGGGGCTGGGCGACTACGTTCGCAAGAACGGCTTCCACGACGTCTGCCTCGGCATCTCCGGCGGGATCGACTCGGCGGTGACCGCGGCGGTCGCGGCGCGGGCACTGGGGCCGGAGCGGGTGCACGGCTACTACCTGCCGTCGCCCTACTCGGCCGCGGAGAGCGGCGCCGGTGCCCGCGCCCTGGTCGAGGCGCTCGGGATCACCGGCGGGGAGATCTCCATCGCGGCGCTGTTCGAGGCGTTCCGCACGGCGCTGGGGTCGGAGCTCCAGGGCGGCGGCGGCGAGACCGCCGAGGAGAATTTGCAGGCGCGGATCCGCGGCACGCTGCTGATGGCGCTCTCGAACGCCCACGGCTGGCTGGTGCTCGCCTCGGGCAACAAGAGCGAAATCTCGGTCGGCTACTGCACCCTCTATGGCGACATGGTGGGCGGCTTCTCGGTGCTGAAGGACCTGCTGAAGACGGACGTCTATGCGGTGGCGGAGGAGCTCAACCGCCAGGCCGGGCGCGCGGTCGTGCCGGTTGAGACGATCGAGCGGCCTCCCACCGCCGAGCTCCGGCCGAATCAGCGCGACACCGATTCACTGCCTCCCTATGATGTGCTGGATGCCATCCTCGCCGCGTACGTCGAGAGCGATCTCGCGGCCGAGGAGATCGCGCGGCTGGGCTTCGACGCCGAGACCGTGCGGTGGGTGATCGGCGCGGTGGACGGCAGCGAGTACAAGCGGCGGCAGGCGGCGCCGGGCATAAAGATCACGACGCGGGCGTTCGGGAAGGACCGTCGGATGCCGGT
Organism: Gemmatimonadota bacterium; assembly: GCA_046262555.1. GTDB lineage: Bacteria > Gemmatimonadota > Gemmatimonadetes > JACCXV01 > JAHWKZ01 > JBHENR01. The sequence continues at coordinate 5,551 of JBHENR010000128.1, forward strand.
GACAAATCGGTATCGGGGGTAGGTGGGGGTAGGGATGGTTTGACACACGACCGGGATTGTGGTAGGGTGGGCGGTACGCCCCTTCCACTGCGAGGTAACCATGAAACGCATCACCTCCCTCGCGGCTATTACCCTCCTCTTCGCTTCCCCCGCTCTCGTGCGCGAAGCCTCGACCCAGACCCAAGCGGGCAACCTCCGCAGCACCCTCCTGGACCAGGAAGGTTGGCCGGTCGCGAAAGGAGCCTCCCCGTCGTGAACCACTTCGGCATGCTGATCTCGGTTCCCCTTCTTCTTCTCCTGAGTAGCTTCGGCCTGCGTCCCCCCATAGAGACGCCGGACACGAAGCCAGACCTCGAACCTCGCGTCGCCGCGATGCCTGCCGATGCGTCCTCGGGGGCTTCGCCGCCAAGCTCGAACGGCATAGTCGAGCGGTTTCCTGGGGAGGTAGCCCCCACGGGGGGAGGTCCTGAGGATATCGTCCGGCCGATTCAGCGCGATTCCGTCCTGGCGCTTCTTTCGATCCATTCGTCGAGAACCGCGGGCACCCAGACCATGGGCGGCGACCACCTCGACGTGGAGGTCCCGGGCCAGGATGAACCGCAGGGCCCCACAGATGTGGCGAACCCGTCTAGCGAAGAAGCCGACCAGGACGGTCCGCGCGACGAGCCGGTGGATGATCCGTTCGAGGGAATTCCCTCGACGTTCGACGCCGCCGACCCCGTCGACGAATGGCTCGCGCTTTCGCCCTCGGAACGTGCTCTTCGACACGAGGAATTGCTTCGCATCGACGACGGAACCGAAGACCCGTCCGACGATCCGCACGACGCTGACGTTCCGGCTGACATCCCTCTCGGCGAGGACGAGCCGAGTCTGGACGATCTGCAGGCCATCGCGAACCGCGAAGATCCGCGAGCCGCCCCACCATTCGAGCCTCCCACGGACTTCGCGAAGCCCTTCGGCGATGACGCCGACGGCGACGATCCGCGCGACGACGACGTCCCGCCCGAGACCCCTCTTCCCGTGTATGATCCGCTAGGTGAGGCCGACGACGGGACCGACGACCCGCGCGACGCCGATCCGGCGCCTCCCAAGCTTGGCCCCGGCGTCTACGTCACCCCGGCCGAGGAAGGGCGACGAACGGGCATCTATCTCGAGGTGGACGATCCCATGATCGACAGCGTCATCCTCGGTCAGACGTTCGACGTCAACATGGGGATCGCGACCGTCGAGCTCGACAAGGACGGCGACGGGCGGCCGGACCGCGAGTCGATCGAGGTCACGCTCGCCACCGCGGACGGTGACACCGAGACGGTCACGCTCTATTGGAATCAGCAGTCATACGATGGGGTGTTCGTCTTCGGTACGAGGAATCCGATCAGCATCGCGGGGGAAGCGTGGAATCTCGACGTCGGCGGCACCATCACCGAGCTCGAGCTCGAGAACTACCAGGGCGCGAAGCAGGTGAAGGTCAGCGCGGAAGGATTCGAGACAGGCCTCGGCACGATCGACGTTTACACCGATGACATCCAGCTGGCCTTGGGTCGCCTGGGCGCCACGCTCGACATCATCTCCAACGTGATCGCCGGCGAGCAGTTCGTGATTCGACAGTTGCGTCAGGACGCCGAGGTGACGGCGGATCCCGCCATGGTGAAGGAGCTTGACGACTGGCAGGCCAGGGTCGACGGCCGGCTCGCCATGCTTTCCCGCGCCCGGGCCGCTCTTGCGCGCGACGACTATCCCGCGGTCAAGCTCCAGCTGGGGCAGTTCTATCTGCAACGACTCACCGCGCGCGAGAACGGCGAATGGACGGTCGCGGAGGACGTCGTTCCCCTTCCCGAGCTCGTCAATCCGTACTACGAGGTTAGCTGGGGTCTGACGAACCAGACGCTCGACATCATCGAGGGCCGCTACAGGCAACGATTCCAGAGCGGCACTCGGGAAGCGATCCTCGACGAGGTCGTTCCTGGATACGTGCTGGGAGCCTATGACGCCTTCACGAAATTCAACATCCCGGGGACCTTCGCCTGGACGATGGCGACGGGCACCGATGCCTTCGGGCAGGAGAAGTCGCGGCTCTACGCGGCAGCCGAGATGGGGGCCTTCATAGTCGTCGTCAAGCTGCCGAGCTCCGTCGCCGAATGGGGTGCCGGCGGATTCAGGGCGAATCGCCTGCCCTTCGAGATTGGGATCCCGCGGCTTCGGGGCGTCCCGCTCCGCGGCAACGTCGTCGTCCCGACGAGGGCGGGCCGGCTGGCCAGGGATACCGAGTTCGGCCTCCAGTCCTACCCCGGCACGGGGCCCCGGCGCCTGTCGCAGGCGGAGAGGGATTTCTGGACGGGCCGGGTCGCCGCGAAGACTCCTCTGGACCGTCTCGATGCCGAGCTCGCGCGGACGAACCGCGATCTCGACGAGCTGGGTTCCTTCGTGCTCAAGGCCCAGCGGGCGGGCGTGTCGTATGCCCAAATCGAGGCGGCGCTCGCCCGGGGGCGGAGCAGGGGCAATCTCTCGGAGGCGATCGCCTCCGTCCGCACGGAGCTGGCGGTTCGGGCGGCGGAGGCGAACGGTATGACGATCCTCGTCCAGCCCGCCGAAATGGCCGACTTCCTCGCCTACTCCGGTGGCCACCGTCCCGCGAATCTGCGGCAGGAGGACCTCCTCATGATCCACGGGATCAAGTCGCGGGCGGAGTTCGAGGCACGTCACGGAGGCAAGCCGAGCTACTCCCCCGACGAGGTGAAGTTCGCGCAGGACGTGCTCCTGACGAACAAGGCCGAGCTCAAGCGGTGGGTGGAGTTCGCCGACGACATGAGCCTCAAGCACCTCTTCAACGATGCGGCGATCCGGGACCTGGAGATCGTGTTCGGCGGCGGTGGTCCCCCGGCGGGGCGGATCTCGGCGTCCCGCGGGCTCCAGAACATGACGGGCCGGCAGCCCAGGCCGGATCGAGGCTGGGAGGGCGAGGTGCGGCTGGAAAACTCGTCGGACATCCACATCGACTCCGGCGTCTCGACGCCGGGCCTGCCGGGCGCAGGCGGCCGGGCGCAAGGCGGCCGACCGCCGACGCAGGAGCTGTCGCCAGCAGAAATCGAACGGGCGATCCTCGAGGCGGAGACGGTGCGGCTGGGACGCGCTGCACCGGGCCAAGGCCCAGCGCCGGCTGGCCAACCAGCCCCCGCGCCCCGAGATCCGGCCGTCCGGTCATTGGATGCTCAGGTGGTTCAGAAGGCGTTCCGGTTCGCCGCCGGCGAGAAGGTCGAGTGGTCCGCTCAGGAGCTGACGCGACTCCAGCAGCTCGCCTACCCCGCATCCGGGACCCGGCCGACGGCGCTCCAGGAGCGGCTGATGCCGGTGGCTGAGCAGCTCGGGGGGAGGCTGAAGACGCTGCGGCAAGATCGCGATGCGGGCGCGATGTACGCCCAGGCGGATCGCGAGCTCCTGGCGCATCAGGAGATGGAGGACCTCGCCGCGATCGCCCGGCGAGTGGGGGTGAGCGACGAGACGATCCGGCTCCACACCGAAGGGATGAGGGAATCGTCGCCGGTCGCGAGCGTGGTCCGGGCCTCGCGAGGCCTCATGCGCGAGATCGATCGGGCTCGGGGGGTCATCCACGAGAGCGGCGTCCCCGACGACTTCTTCGTCGTGACCCGCATCTATGTCGCCGCTCGGGGGAACGGAAACACGCTCTCGCCGGGGGACGTGGCCTGGCTGCGCGCTCGCTTACAGCAAGATCCGCGCTTTTTCGAGAACCTCCCCCGCCGGGAATTCATGGATGCCACGGGCGAGCCTTTCCACCTCCTCGACCCGGCGGGTGCCCGCGACCTGAAGTCCATGTACGAACGGGCGACCGGGGAGCACAGCTCCGGCCCCATCGGGGAGACGGGCGCACGCGTGATCGACGCCACGACCGACAGCGCGCTCGCGCTGGGGGGGCCATCGGGCGTCAGGGGGCGCGGTACGATCGAGGTCGTGGTCGCCTCGACCGGGGGCTCGACCGGGCCCGTCATGGAGATGTACGTGGTCAACCACGGCCAGCCCGTCCGGATCCAGGGCGAGGGGGTCGTTCTCGAGCGGATTGAGAATCCTGATCCCATCACGTTGGAGCGGATTGAGCAGATCCGGCGGGCGGTCTCGTCGGGGAAGCCGCTTCCGCCGCCGGGGAACGATCCGCGCGGCGCGGGACCGCTCCCCGATCCGTGGGCGTCGCCAAACGTCGTTCGGGTCGCGCTCGACGCGTATTGTCTCCAGTTCGACATGGAGGTCCCGACGGCCGGGACGGTGTTCAGAATCGCCGCTCCCGCGAAGCAGGCGGCGCACGCCCGGATGCGCTCGATCCTCGTCGCGAGCCGAAGTCTTCACGAGCGCGGGGCCCTCCACCCGGACAGCGATCCCACAGACCACTTTCACTCGATCCGGCAATGGGCGATCTGGGTCGACGAGAAGGATCTCGATCAGCGTGGGTTCGAGGACGCGCTCGTCGAGCACACGCGACGGAACGTCGCGGCCGCAAATCAGGAGTGGTCTGACGAGATCGAGCGCATGGTTCGGGAGATCGCTCCCAACCGGTGGCGGGATATCACGGCGATCCTCGACGAGTCGCGCGGCTAGCCGGATCGGCCAGCCGTGGACCGAGACCGTGGCGGAACGTGTCCAGTGCAGCGCGGAGAGACGTTGGACGGACGTGACGAAGGTGCTCGAGGTAGCCGGAGCGCCAGGTTTGGCGCCGAACGAATAAACGAGAACAGGAAAGAGAGGGGTAGCAGCGGTGAGAGAGGATAATCGTCGCCACGGGCGCCGACGCCGGATATTTCGCGTGCTCGTGTGGGCCGGGCTCATGGCGCTGGCTTGGGCGACCGTGCCCGGGGAGACCTTCGCTCAGGATGACACTCCGAGCATCGACATCGCGATCCTCAATCAGGGCAAGCCCATCGCGGACGTAGAGGTGTTCGCGGTCCTCAACGCGGGCAAGCCGGTCGAGGTCGGCACCACCGCGGCGGGCGGGCAACTCGCCGTCGACCTCAGCGCGCTCGACTTCGACAAGGGCGAGACCGTCGAGGTATGGGTCAAGCGGTGCGTGGACGGCAAGGTCCAGGTTTTCCTCGCCCGGCCAGGGGCCGTGGAGGAGGGGCGAAGCGTCTGCGACAGCAATGCCCGGGAGGGCGAAGACTGCCCCACCTGCGAGAAGATCGGGGCTTTTGTCTGGGGGGAGGGGAGCGTCACGATCGACGTGGGTGCGGGCACGGTGGGAATGGTCCCCACCGGCGCTGCCATCGGCTCTGCCCCGCCCCAGCTCTTCGGCATTGGCGCGGGCCCGAGCTGGTTCACCAAGCTCGAAGACATCGCCTGCGACCAGCAGGCGATCGGCGCGTGCGACGTCCCGTCCACCGCCTTGACGCTGCAGTTCCTCTATGAGTGGCCGCTGCTCTCCGCCCTGGTCCTCGGCCTGCAGGGGACCTGGTCCCCGGTGGGGGAGATCACGCAAGAGTACGCGAATCATCCCGACGGGGCGCGGAGCAGCACGCTCGACCTGGATGTCTATACGGCCGGGGCGTACGCCGGCTGGCGGCCGGGGCTCTACCACGACGGCCGGCTGGGCTTTCTCCTGGGCCTCGGACTCGCCTATGCCTGGAATCGGGCGGCGATCGAAACCCTCTACAGCGGGGCGCCGGCCTCCTCCGAGGACCGCTCGGAGGGCGGGCTCCGCGGGTTGGGACTGCTGGGCGCGGACTGGTACTTCTCGCCCCGCGCCGGTCTCCGGCTGGAGGGCGGCTATCTGAGCGGCGGCAGTGACGACGCCGACACCAACTTCCATCTCGGGCTGAAATTCCTCTGGCTGCTGTCGCAGTGGAATGATCGGAGGGCCGAATGACGATGCGCGAAACGAATCAGGTCCCACGGCGCCCCCGGCGTCTCGGCCGCGGCCCGGCCGCGGTCTGTGCTGCGCTGCTCCTCGCGTGGAGCGCCGGCTGTGACATCAAGGAAGCCCTGTTCTTCATGCCCGCGCCGCTGCTAACGGACGGGGGGCCCACGACCGGAACGGTGACCGGCACGGTGACGAGCGGCACGACACCGATTCCCAATGCGACCGTGACGATCGGTGCGCGAACGGGGACCACAAACGCGAGCGGGACGTATACGATTACAAACGTCCCGGCTGGCGCCCAGACGGTGACGACCACCGCGACCGGATTCACCTGTCCGAATGCGACGGCGACGGTCCTCGCCGGCCAGTCGACGACGACGAATGTGGCGTGCACCCAGACGCCGGCTCCGCCGGGCTCCATCGACGTCGGCGTGACGGTCAACGGCAGTCCCAGGTCAGGTGTGGCGGTCACGATCCGGCAGGGGACGACGACGGTGGCCACCGGTTCGACCGGCACCAACGGCCGCTTCGTCGCCGCCAACCTGCCGCCAGGCGCCTATGACGTCTCGATCACACCGCCCGCGGGTGTCACCTGTACGAGCACGAGCGCTGCCGCCACGGTCGCCTCGAATCAGACCGCGGTGGTGAACTTGCCCTGTACCCAGTCGGCGGGGGATTTCGTGGTCAATCTCGGGACACCTCCGCCAGGCTGGAACCACCCGCAAGGGGCAACGGAATCCATCGAGTGCAAGGTGATCTCGACGAGTCCCGCGCAACCCGGCGCGTCGTACATGGTCACGACCGCCGGGCCTGGCGTCCTCGCGCAGGCGAGCCCCGGGTTTCTGGATCCGAGCGGAAGGGCCGAGATCCGGGTCCGGATCAGCTCCACTGGGACCTACGTGAACAACGTCACCGTCACGTCAGGCGCCGTTCAGCGCTCGGCTTCCATCAGCGTGTCCGTGACTGGGGCACCGAATGTCTGTCCCTCGTTGACCACCTCGTCCGCCCGTTTCAAGTCGGACGTGGCGGCGCTCCTGCCGGGAGGCGCGTCGTTCCTCGGCCTGCGCCCGGTAGCCTTCCGCTACCTCGCCTCGCATGGCGACCCCGGCGTCCCGCAGGTCGGTCTCATCGCCGAAGAGGTTGTCCGGGTCTTCCCCCGCGCCGTCGCCCGGGGCCCCGATGGCGGTCCCTTTGGCATTTATTACGGTGTGCTGACCGGACTCGTCATCGCCGAGCTCGAAACCCGCGCCGGGGCATCCCTGAAAGGAGGCATCGCCCGCCTGGCCGAAACGCTCGATCCCTGAGCGGCGGTCGCCGCGAGTAGCAGAAAAGCAGAGCGGGGCGCACCATCCGGTGCGCCCCGCTCTTGTCTACCCGCCAAGCCCCCGCGAAGCGAATCCCCAGAGCTGCGTGATCTTCAGCGGCCGGCAATCAGCGCCAGGAGATGCTTGCGGTAGAAGACGCCCCACCCCGCCGCCATGAGCAGATACACAATCGCAATGGGAAACCGCAAATCGGGGATCGCGAGCTGAGTCGCGAACGGCAGGAACAGCAGGAAGGCCTCCCACCAGGCGAGTCGCCGGTTGGAGAGGATCACGACCGCGAACAGCGACTGGGCGGCCGTCAGGAAGATCTCGTGCCGCTGCTGCAGGTCGAGCACGAGCGGCGCGAACCGGCCCGCCGACCACGAGTAGACGAGCGAGATCGTCCCCACCAGCAGGGTCCACTGATTGACGGTCGAGGACAGCAGGGCCGACATCGCCATGGTGGCGTGGCGCCGCATCGTCCACATCGCGGCGATGATGAACTCGGGCGCCTCCGAGGCGAGCGGGGCGATCCACTGGACCAGCAGGAACTCGTCGATGCCGAAGTGCTCCCCCGAATCAATCAGCGATTCGGCGAACGGCTCGGCCGACAGATAGATCACGGCCCCGGAGAACACGAACAGGAGCAGGTTGACCGCCAGCCGCCACCGGCGGGGCAGCTTGCTGATGAGGAGCGCCGGGCCGACCAGCTCGGGCTCATGGAGGCCGGTCTTGCCCGTCCGGTAGAGATACCAGCCGAACAGCGGAATCAGGATCGCGGCGTCGAGCCAGCGGAATTGGCCCACCATGGCGATGACGAATCCGTACAGCGAAGCGAGGCCCAGAAACCGCACCGCGATGGAGTCGGCGACCTCGAGCTGGACCGCCTTCTGCCGCCACCGGACCCAGTACAACCAGACGATCACCGGCCAGCCCAGTCCCACCAGCAGCCGGTTCGCGCCGGTCATGTTGGCGGAGGCGTAGTTGCCGTAGATCGGATCCTCGGCCGCCCGCCAGGCGAAGTAGAGGTCGACGGCATATTCGGGGAGGATGGCGATCAGGGCCAGCAGCGCCAGCGCCAGCGCCTGGCTCACCTCGAGCTGCGCTACCTCCGCGGCCCACGAGAGGAGAAAGGCGGCGCCCAGAATGCCGCAGCCATAGATGACCGCCTCGACCGGGTCGCTGGCGGCGTAGCCCAGACGGCGGAACACGAGTCCCGGAATCGTCATCGCCACGGCGATGATGAGCCACGCGACCCTGCCGAAGGATCTCACGCGGGGGCCATCGGTCGGCTGGGGCCGGGGGTAGGGGACGCCATGCGGACACAAGGGTAGAAAGGCGGTTCGGTCGCGGCAACCCGCCGCGGTCCCCCGCGATCCGGCAGCGACGGTCCTATCGGCGGATCCGCGCGCGGTTGGTGCCGATCCCCGCGGCGAGCAGAACGACGCCGGCCCCGGCGGCGATCGGCGCCGAGCCGCCGAATCCGAGCTCGGAACCCCCCAGCACCGCCAGCGCCGCGCCGGCGTTCCGCAGCAGGAGCAGCGCCCCGGTGGCCGCGAGGCCCATCGCCAGGAGGAGCGGGAGCGCGACGTCCTCCAGCCGGCGAGCCGGGGTGCGGGTGACGACCAGCCGGAGCGCCACCGACAACGCGGCCGCGACGGCCAGGACAAGGCAGGGGAGCGCGATCTGCATCAGCCGATAGCGCCAGCCCGCGCCCGCGGCCGGACGGCAGAGCGCGGCTCGATCCCCTCCCCCCGTGTACCAGTTGCAGCGGGGAGCCGCCGAGACCGCCGCCTGCGGGGTCACGATCCACCGCACGCCGGTCAGGCCGACCTGGTAACGCCGGCCGTCATTCCACGTCGCGCCCCAGGCCGGCAGCAGCGACAGACTGAGACACAGGGTCCCCATCCCGATCAGGACGACGGTGGTCACTCGCAGCGTCCCGGCGGCGACCGCCAGCGAGACCAACAGGAGCGACGCGACCAGGGCGATGGGGATGGGGATGGGGGCCGGCACCGACGGGACAGCGACCACCAAAGCGGACCCGACGAGGGTCACCAGAAGCGCGAGCCGGGCGACCCCGCGCGGGCCGGCCACGCTCATGGGGCGCGATCGGCCGCAAACGCGTGGATGGTGATCGACCGGACGTGCCGCTTGTCGATGAAGACCTCGAACGCGTACGTGCCCGGTCGGGGCAGCTGCAGATTGTTGATGTCCATGATCGTCTGCGCCGTGATCGGTCGGCCCGGCTCGGCCCCCTGGAGCGCGAGCTGGCCCCCGATCGTGAACAGTTCCTGCCCGTCTTCATCGGCGAGCTTCAGTTCGATCGGAAACGTGCCATCCTCCCCGATCCCGGCTTCGACGCGGAGCACGAGCGCGAGATGCGGATGAGTGCAGGGAAACTGGGCGGCGTGAATCGAGTTGAAGATCCCGAGCAGATTGAGCTTGCCCTCGCGGCTGATGTTCGCCGCGTCGCAGCAGACCGCCAGCGTGAGCTCCATGGGGGAACGCTACGCCCCGCCCAGCAGATACACCACCATGCCGGCGGCGGCCGTGGCGGCGAGGGTGGGGATCATCCCCAGCCGGAACCGAAAGAGCGCGACGAACGCGCCCAGCGAGAGCAGCGCGGTAGCCGGCTCGATCGTTCCCCAGACCGGAATCAGCAGCCGAAGGCCTCCCGCCGTGCGCTCGGTGACCGCGCCGAACAGGGTATGGATGGCGAACCAGACGGCGAGGTTGGCGATCACCCCGACGACGGCCGCGGTGATGGCGGTGAGGGCGGTCGTGAGCGCCGGTCGGCCCCGCAGGCGTTCGACGTAGGGCGCCCCCGCGAAGATCCAGAGAAAGCAGGGGGCGAACGTCACCCAGGTCGTGACGACCGCCCCGAGGATGCCCGCCACCAGCGGGTCGAGCGAGCCGGGATAGCGATAGGCGCCGAGAAAACCGACGAACTCGAGCACCATGATGAGCGGTCCCGGCGTTGTTTCGGCCAGCCCGAGCCCGTCCAGCATCTCGCCCGGGCCAAGCCAGCCGAAGGTCTCCACCGCCTGCTGGGCGACGTAGGGGAGCACGGCGTAGGCGCCGCCGAAGGTGACGACGGCGGCCTTGCTGAAGAACACGGCCTCCGTCCAGAGGACGTGGTCACGCCCCACCAGCGCCCAGACGCCAGCGAACGCGAGCGCCCATACCGCGAGCCACGTGCCCACGACCCGTGCCAGCCGGCCCAGCCCGGGGCGGGTGCC
>JBHENR010000129.1:0-3227 GCA_046262555.1 Gemmatimonadota bacterium
GGCCTGGGAAGACGGCGACCTGGGGTTGGAGCTCGGGGTCGCCGTCTTCCCAGGCCAGCACGACCCAGCCGTACGCCTCGAGCGCCTTGTCGCGCTCGCCCACCTGCTCGTAGAGCGCGCCCAGTTGCATTCCCAACCACCCTGCAGGGCCCGCCGTCTCGAGATAGCGGATCGCCTCCTCCGGCCTGCCGGCCGCAATGTGGAGCTCGGCGATCCAGGGTACGGCGATCGGGATGCCGTCGGCGCGAAAGGCGCGCTCCAGCAGCGGCTAGGCGGTTTCGGGCTGGCCGCGGAGCATCGCATCGCGTCCCCGCAGGAGATCCGCAATAGCGGTAATCTCTCGGGCCTGCGCCGAATCGCCCGCCGCCTCGATCCCCTGCACCATCCCAGCCATTCCCTGGAGCATCGCGTCGAGTCCCTCCCGGCGACCGTTTTCCAGGCCATAGATCGTCGCCGCGACGTGCTTGAAGCCGGGCGTGGAGTCGGCGGCGGTCAGGGTGAGCTCCTTCTCCACCAGTGCCGGTGGCAGGGGAATGTCCTGCGTGACGCCCGCGATCAACAGGATGTACCGGACCTCGTCCGGCAGCGCGGGGCCTTGAAGCAGGGTCGTCAGTTCGCGGATCTGGCCCGTGTTCATCAACATCCACGGCACAAACCCGGGGTCCACGAAATCGGGCCGCGCCCGCAGGCGACGGATGACCTCGCGTGTCACCCTGGAGAACTTCGGATGCCGGAGATGGGACGGAATCGGGCGGGCCAGCGCCGTTGGCAGCGAATCGAAGGTGACAAAGGCCGCCCGACGGGTGAGGGAATCGCCAAAGGCGAGTCCGAAGGTCGTGTGATACTGCCGCTCGCTCCCGCTCCCGGCCGCCAGGCGGCGATAACGGTCGAGATACCCCGCCGCCGCCGCGCTGTCGGCCGCCAGGTAGGCTGAGTCGAGGAGATGGATGTAGACCGGCGCCAGCGTTGGATCGAGGCGGACCGCGCGCAGGAAGGCGCCATCTTTATCGGCCCGGGTGGCGAGCGTCTGGTTGGCCAGGTGGTAGTAGGCTTCGCCGAGGATGTACCAGGCCGACGGATCATCGGGATACTTCTCGACCAGGGCTTTCGCGCGCTGGGTTGCGGCGGGATGCTCCTGGGTGTAGAGCACGGTGGCGCCGACGATGTCGGCGTCGCGCGGCGGCAGCCGGTCGGCGAAGCGCGTGGCGCGAGCAAAGGCCTCCCCCGCCCGACCGCTCTCCAGCCCCTCGATCCAGCCGTATGCCTGCCCGACCTGGGCCGCCGCCAGGGCGAACGTCGAGTCGGCGTCGAGTGCCCGCTCGTAGGCGGGAATCGCGGCCTGGAAATCTGAGTGGCGCAGCAGCACTTCGCCCTCGAGAAACGCCTTGAGCGCGGGCACCGAAGCGGTCGTGATGGACGCCAGATCCATCCGCGGCAACGCCGTGCCCTCGCGTTCCAGGATCCGGCCGAGGATCGCGACCGAGAGCCGGTCGACCAGCTTGAAGATGCTGTCCGGCGCGCCTTCGACTTGCTCCTGCCCCAGCCCCTCGCCGGATTCGAGATCGTAGAGATCGGCCACCACGCGCATGTTGGTGCCACTCGAAACGGCGCTGCCGACCACGGCATAGCGTCCGCCGCTCTGGCGGCCGATGGCGAGCGCCGTCGCCAGATCGGGGGTCTCGTCCGCCTCGACCTGCTGGCGCCAGCGGGCCATGACGGTGCGGCTGTCGATGGCGCGCAGCCCGCCCGCCCCGTCGAGATTGGTAGCCAGCAGGTCCACCAGCCCCTCGCGCCAGCGGTCCAGCTCGGGGTCGTTGACGCTGAAGGGGAGGATGGCGATACCCGGCGCCGCGCTCTCGGCGAGGGCGTCAGACGGACCGAGCGACCTGCCGCGATCCTGGATGATGATGTAGAGGGCGACGCCGCTGAGGAGCAGCGACGCCGTCACCACCGCGGCGATCCGGTTGCGCTGCCGGGGCGGCGGGCCTCCCCCCGCCTCTTCGTCGGCGGCCCGGGCCCGCATCCATACAAGTAAAAGCGTAACCACCAGACCGAGCGCGAGCAGCACGATCGTGCCGCGCATGACCCATTTGGGCCAGTCAAACGCCTCGGCGAAGATGGAGACCGCCTGGACGGCGACCCAGGCGCCCGCCAGATAGACGGCAAGGGCCTGGACCAGCCGGGTCTCGCGGAGGTGCGACCAGAATGACGGGTCGGGCATGCGGGCTAGTCGGTCTGCAGCGGGTCGCCCACGCGGATCACGCCTTCACTGACGATCTCCGCCCGCAACCCCCCGCGATGGATCAGGCCCTTCTTGACGCCCGGCTGGGTGAGCCGCTCGAGGTGGCCGCACGGCTCGCAGAGCTCGATGCCCCGCAGGGTCGCGCCGCCGGCGCGAAAGGTCCGGCCCACGAGGTGGTTGAGCGGGATCCCGCGGGTCGTCAGATTGCGCCGCGAGGCGCCCGGCGCGAGCCCGATGCCGTAGTCGCGTTCGAGGTCCGCCAGCGCCTCGGCCTCGATCAACGTGACCTGCTGGTCGGGCCTTCCCCCCTTGGAGAACGTGCCCGCCCCGGCAAAGTAGCGGTCGCCCTCAAGGCCCCGCGCCGGGACGGCGCGCACGTGATCGAGCGGCGCGAGCGGCGCGCCCGCGGCCCGCGCGATGTGGATGGCGGCGATGGTGGGTTCCGGCATGCTTCAAGAATAACGAGCGGGGCGAGGCGCGGCGAGCAGGCCATCCGCCGACGGCCTATCTTGGGGCCGGCCCGTTCCGATCAATTGGCGAAGGGGAAGCGTATGCGGATCGGCATTCCCACAGAGACGCGCCCCGACGAGCGGCGCGTGGCAGCGACGCCGGAGACCGTTCGGAAGTTCGCCGAGCGCGGCGCCGAGGTCGTGGTGGAAGCCGGGGCGGGGGCAGGTGCGGCGGTGTCGGACGCCGCCTTTGCCGAGGCCGGGGCCCGCGTCGTCCCGCGGGCCGAGGCGTGGGCGGCGGACGTCGTGCTCAAGGTGCAGCCCCCCGCGCCCGCGGAGGTCGCGCAGCTTCGCGCCGGCGCGACCCTCGTCTCGTTCCTCTATCCCTCCGCCAACGCCGAGACGGTGCAGGCGCTCGCAGCTCGCGGCGTGGCGGCGCTGGCGATGGAGGCCGTGCCGCGGATCGCCCGCGCGCAGAAGATGGACGCGCTCTCCTCGATGGCGAACATCGCCGGCTACAAGGCGGTGCTGGAAGC
>JBHENR010000130.1:0-7677 GCA_046262555.1 Gemmatimonadota bacterium
GCGTCCAGCAGCCAGGCGAGAAACTGGTCGGGACAGGTGGAGTCCCAGAGAAACTCATTCATTTGCCGCGGGCTGCCGTGGCAGAGGACGACCCGGTGGGGGCCGAAGGGGAGCCGGATCTCGCAGGGGAGGGTTCGCATCCACGCCCGGTGCGTCGACGCGGTACAAGTATATGTGTAACCGTACGAGAGCGCGGCGAAGTGATTATCGCGCGGATCGGTGTAGCCGCAGCGGCAGTCGTCCAAATCATGGCCGAGCGCGTGATCGTAGTTGCCCTGGACGACGGGGATGCCGGCGTCCCTTATCATCGCGCAGGTGAGATCCGGATGCGGACCGAAGGCGCCGAGGTCGCCGAGGCAGTAGACCTGGTTTGCGCCTGTGGCGGCGGCATCATCGAGCGTAGCGGCCAGCGCGAGGTGGTTGCTGTAGACCCCGCCGAAGCAGGCGATCCGGCTGGCGCTCATGCGTCCACCGCGGCACCAACGCCGTTTGCCGTTCGCGAGCCGCTCATCGCACTGGTCTCCAGCGCGACGCCCCCCGCGTTGGAGCAGACCGCGCCGTGGAGATAGCAGGTCCAGCAGGCGGCCTGGCCGAGCCGGAAGGGCGTCGCGGCGGCGGCGGCGAGATCATCCCCCAGATTGCCCTCCGGCGCGTCGAGCAGAATCGGGCAGACCCAGACGCCCCGATCCGTGACGATGCGGGCGTGACTGCAGAGGAGCGGCTCGAGGTCGGTCGCCGCCAGCAGCTCGTTCGTGACGCGCTCGCTTGGGCGGTAGCCGCCGTGCCACACGGCCTCGGCGCCGATCCGTAGCGTCGGGAGGAGCTTGATGCGAGGGTGGCGATAGCCGGCCGCGCGGAGCCGGGCGAGAAAACGATCATAGATTTCCGCGCCGTCCTCGTCCGGCCAGGTGACCACCGCGGTGATGATCGGCAGGAAGCCGTGCGCCAGCAGGAGCTGTACGCCGCGCAACGTCGCGTCAAAGGCGCCCGCGCCACGGATGGCGTCGTGGATGTCGGCGGTGGGGCCGTCGAGAGAGACGCGGAACTCGAGCGAGTAGCGGCTGCCGGCGGCCACCGCCGCCAGCGGCTCGAGGTGGCGGCGCTTCAGCAGCATGCCGTTGGTCAAGACAGTCGTCGGTCCGTGATCGAGCCCGAGGGTGAGGAGCTCGATGATCCGGGGGTGCAGGAACGGCTCGCCGCCGGTGAAGTAATATTCCCTTACCCCCAGAGGAATGCTCTCGCCGAGCCGGCGGGCGACCTCCTCCATCGACAGGAACCCGAACGCCTCGCTGGTGGGGCTGCAGGAGATGAAGCAGTGAGCGCACCGAATGTTGCAGACCGTTCCGGTGACCTGAAACCAGAGCGCATCGAGGTGGCCCGGCGCAAGTCGCGGCGCGGCCTCGGGGTCGGGATGCGGCAGGAGCCGGGCACGAGACATGGGCGGCGCGCTCTCCATCTGGCGGTAGCCGGGGCCGCGCTGGCGGCAGGCGGCGCGGGCTGCGCGGCGCGGCCGGCGCCGAGGGCCGAGCCCGCCGCGTCAACCGCGCCCGCCGCGGCGGTGGCGCTGGTGGACGTCGGCGCGCTCGACGCCTCGCTCACGCTCGACATGCGGTACGCCCGGCCCGACAACTTCCTCGGTCGCGCCATGTACGACGCCGCGAGGTGCCTGCTGGTCGAGGACGCGGCGGGCCGGTTGCTCGCCGCCGACGCGGCGCTGCGGGCGACAGGATACCGCCTCGTCGTCTGGGACTGCTACCGGCCGCGGTCGGTCCAGGCCGCGATGTGGGCCATCCTGCCGGACCCGACCTACGTCGCCGATCCGGCCAAGGGGTCGCGCCACAACCGGGGCGCCGCGGTGGACGTCGGCCTCCTCGCCCTCGATGGCTCGGCGGTCCCGGTGCCGACCGCGCACGACGACTTCTCTCCCCAAGCGCACCGCGACGCCACCGATCTTCCCGCTGAGGCAATCGCCAATCGGGAGCGGCTGGAACGGGCGATGGTCACGGCCGGCTGGCTGCCGCTGGCGAGCGAGTGGTGGCACTTCGATGCGCCGGGGTGGGAAGCGTATCCGCTCCGCGACGACCCGCTGACGACGGCTGACGTCGCCGACTAGACGGCCACCCCGCGGCGGATGGCGTCCACGGCGCGGTCCACCGAACGGACCCAGCTTATCGCTCCGGAAACCCGGCCCGCGGAATGATCCTCCCCCTCGACACAGTGATCTTCCCCGCCCAGCGCATCGAGCACGCGCCGCCACGGGTCCTCCCAGACGACGAGGGGTCGCGACGGCACCAGCTCTCGCCGCAGCACTTCCCACGTCAGCGACAGCTCGGTGAGGGTGCCGTTGCCGCCGGGGAGGACGACATACCCACGGGCGCGGGTGATCAGCTCCTCGAGTCGCGCGAACAGGGTTGGCGCCTCGAACACCTCGCTGCAGTGGCCATTTGGCCCAGACCGGAAAGTGAACTGGGCACAGGTCACGCCGAGCGCGCTGCCGCCCGCCGACCGCGCGCCCTCGGCGGCCGCCTCCATGGTCCCGCCGTAGCCGCCATTGACGATACCGAAGCCGGCCGCCGCGAGCGCGGCGCCCAGCCGGCGGGCCCGGTCCGCATTGAGAGTATCCTCGCCCCCGGAGCCAAAGACCGCGATGAGGGGCCGCCCCGTGGAGGGGTGGTCAGGCAGGGGAGGCCCAGCGGTGCCGGGCGGAATCAGGGGACGAAGTAGAGGAGCTGCTGGCCGGCGATGGCCGCGATGCGGCGCTCCAGGTACGCGAACCCGCGGCTGTCGGACTCGGCTTCGTCGGCCAGCCGCGCCGCGACGAGCGCGCGCAACCGCTCGCGCGCGAGGCGCTGCTGCTCAATCCGCTGCTGGTCTGCAGGCACGACGCCCGACCCCGCCAGCAGCCCCGACGGCGCCGCGCGGTCCGGCACCAAGGGGCCGGATGCCAAGGGGCCAGATGCCAAGGGGCCGGAGGATGGCGCCAGGAGCGCCTCCATCTCCGCCAGGTAGGCCTCCAGCCGGGCTTCCGTCGCCAGCTGGGCCTGAAGCTCTGCGACCCGCGCCTCGCGCCGCTCGATCGCCGCGACCCGGTCGGCGGAGCGCAGCGCCCCGCCCGTCACGAGCGAGCCGAGGGCGAAGCCGAGCGCCAGCAGCGCGGCGATGCCGGCCGCGCGCCGGCCCCAGCCGTTCCAGGTGCGCAGCCAGACGGAGCCGGCGATCCGGCGGTCCAGGCGCAGGTCGAAATCGTCCCACAGGTCGGTCGGCGGGGCGGGATCGGCCAGCCCCCGGCTCACCGCCAGCAGGTCGCCCACCGCGCGGGCCTCGGCCTGACACGCCGGACAGGCCGCGAGGTGGTCGCCCAATGCGGGGGACAGCGGCGCGGGCCCGGCGCTCGCGGCGCGCTCCCAGAGGGCATCCCGGGCGGTGCTACAGCGCAGAGGACTCATCCACATCCCTTTCCCAGGCGTCGGCGCGGAGGATCAGCCGCAGCCGGCGAATCGCGTGATAGGCATTGGCCTTCACCGTGCCCTCAGCACAGCCGAGGACGGCGGCGGTCTCCTTCACCGAGAGCTCTTCCCGGAAGCGCAGGATGAACGTGGCGCGCTGCATGTGGGGCAGCTCCTCGATGGCATCCAGCACCCGGCGGCCGACGTCGTGCCACTCGGCATCGTCCAGCGGCGAGGCGAGACCGCTGACGGGTTGGTGCCCGGGTGCCGCGTCGATGGGCGACAGCACGCCCGCGCGGCGCTTCTCCCGCTTCTTCCACCCCAGCGACTCGTTCACCGTGATACGGTAGAGCCACGACCAGAACGGCGCCCGCGGCTCCCAGCGGTGGATGTTCTGCCACACCTTGACGAAGACCTGCTGCAGCACATCCCGCGCATCCTCGTAGTCACCCACGAAGCGGTACGTGACGCGCAAAAGATCCTGGCGGTAGAACCGCACGACCTCGCCGTAGGCGGCGGCGTCGCCGGCCTGGGCCCGGCTGAGGATGTCGGGGGCGATGTCTGCCACCGGGAATCTCCCTGGCTGAGTGCTAATTCAAGGGGTCGTCAGCCGCCAAACGTGTCAGCCCGGGGGCAGGTTTAATTCTCCGCCAGGCGCCGCCACCCGGCTGGCCCGCCGTCCGAGTACCACCGTCAGCGAGAGATACACGACCAGCAGCCCGTACAGCACGATTTCCGAATAGTAGTAGATCGCCGCCAGCAGCAGCGCGAGGAACAGCAGCTTCAGGTGCGGAGCGCGCGGGTTGGCGATCCATCGCTTGAGGCTGGGAAACGGCGTCCGGCTGATCATCAGGCCGGCCACCAGAAACAGCGCCGCCACCCAGGCGGCTCCCCACGGCCAGGCCGTCAACGGCTGCTTGAAGAGGTGCACCACCACCGCCACGTACCCCGCCGCCGTCGGGGTCGGCATCCCGATAAAGGCGTGGCGCGGCGCAGGCGGGGGCTCATCCGCATCGTCATGGGTCATGACGTTGAAGCGCGCCAGCCGCAGCGCGCACGCCGCGACGAAGGCAAAGGCGGCGATCCACCCCAGCCGCCGGACATGGAGCGCCCATGGCGAGGCCGCGAGATCGATCTCGGCCACGCCCCAGGAGAACGCCAGCAGCCCGGGCGCGATCCCGAAGGTCACCACATCGGCGAGAGAGTCGAGCTGGACGCCGATCGCCGAGTCGGTGTGCACCAGGCGGGCGACGGCGCCGTCCAGGCCGTCGAGCACCATGCCGATCCCGATGGCGATGGCGGCCCGGTCGTAGGCGCCATCGAGCAGGGCGCTGATGGCGAAGAAACCGGCGAAGAGGTTCCCCATGGTGAACAGGTGCGGCAGCAGGTGCATCCGGCGCCGCAGCCGTTCGCGGCGGGGACCGGCCGGACCCATTCGGCGGCGGCGCGGAAGCCGGGTCATGCGGCCCCCGGGACGGCCAGCCGCGCCAGGGGCGTCACGCCGGCGCGGGTCCGCGCCCCGAGAGCGACCAGCACGGTGGTGCCCGACGGCAGAGAGACGTCCACCCGCGAGCCGAACTGGATCAGGCCGTACCGCTCGCCGGCCCGCACCTGATCCCCCACCCGCGCGTGGCAGACGATCCGCCGCGCGAGCAGGCCCGCGATCTGGATCGACTCGACCACCCCGCGCGGCGTGGTGATCGTGAGGATCAGCCGCTCGTTGTCGATCGAGGCCTCGCCCTTGAACGCGGCGCGGAACCGGCCCGGCCTGTACTCCACCCGCGTGACCTCCCCCGAGATCGGAATCCGATTGATGTGGACGTTGAAGACCGACAGGAAGATGCTGATCGCGGGGCCGCGGCCGCTCTCCGGGGGAGCGATCCGGACGATCCGGCCGTCGGCGGGAGCCAGCACGAGATCCTTACCCGTCGGGGAGCGGCGCTCGGGGTCGCGGAAGAACGCCGTCACCAGCACCGCCGTGATCAGCGTGCCAAAGGCGGCCCAGACCAGCCACCGCTCGCCGGTCAGCCAGGCGGCCACGCCCAGACCTGCCGCGAGCGCGCTCAAGAGGAGCAGAAACGTTCCGGCCTCGCGCGCGAACCGCCAGGTGAACTCGGGTCGCATCATGCCGGTACCGGACTCGTGGTTGGGGCCTCATCCATCGCGAGCGAAGCTACGAAGGGCCGCGGCCCCACGCTACGCGGGGTGGAGCGCCTGCCAGTAGTCGCACCACCGCGTGAGTGGGCAGACTTCGCACCGCGGCCGGCGCGCCTGGCAGATCTGGCGGCCGTGCGCGATCAGCCGATGGTGGGTCGCTCCCCACTCCGCCCGCGGCACGATCGCCATCAGCTCCATCTCCACCTGCTCGGGGGTGGTGCCCTGGGCGAGTCCCAGCCGCCGCGCCACCCGCCCCACGTGGGTGTCGACGGCGATGGCCGGGATGCCGAAGCCGCTGGAGAGAACGACGCTGGCGGTCTTGCGGCCGACCCCGGGCAGCCGCTGCAGCGCCTCGCGGTCGGCCGGCACCTCGCCGCCGTGCTCGGTCTCGATGGTCCGGGCGGCGGCCACGATGGCGCGAGCCTTGGTGCGGAAGAGGCCGCAGGAGCGGATGTACCGCTCGAGTTGCACCGGACGCAGCCGGGCCAGGGACGCGGGGGTCGGATGGTCGCGAAACAGCGGCCCCGTGACGACGTTGACCCGGGCGTCGGTGCTCTGGGCCGAGAGGATCGTCGCGACCAGCAGCTGAAACGGGGTGCGGAAGTGGAGCGCGGTGACGGCTTCGGGATAGGTGGCCGCAAGCGCGCGCAGAATCGCGCGCACCGCGCGCGGGGCCTTGCGGGGGGAACTACTGCGGACCGTTGGGACGCCGGCGCGACGGGTCGGGGTCACCCTCCATCGCCCGGCCGCGCGTGGTGTCGGGCTCGATCGGACGGCTGCGCCGGAGACCGAACGGATCGAGCTGCTGCAGGCTGTCCGCGAACGTCGCCGCGGGGGGGCCCACCCGGACCACCGCGCGGGCGTCGGCGATCAGGGAATCGCCGGCGAAGTCGAGGCCGAAGTCGCGGCCGACCTCGAGCACCGTCCGCGTCCTTTCGTCAGTGCCGGCTTCATCCAGGATGCGGAAGGCGTACTCGAACCCGTGATAGAGATAGAGCGACTTCACTTCCCCCGGCCGCAGCAGGCCGGTAAAGGTGGTTGCCGCGCCGAGCTGCTGGGTGGCGGTGGGCTCGATCTTGAGCGTGAGCGGCTCGCCGGTGGCGTTTCGCACCTCGACGGCGCGCAGGTGGTACGGACTGCGCATGGTCGAGATCGGCGCCGCGCAGGCCAGGCCCAGCAGGGCCCCCCCAAGGATCGCTTGACGACCCGCCGCCGACGTGCTAAAATGAAAAGCTGTCACGGGTTATCGCTGCATCCTTTCTCTCATTCTGGCATTCGGCGGGGGACCGGTATGGCTGAAGTCCAGGTTCGCGAAGGCGAATCTCTCGAGAGCGCGCTCAAGCGCTTTCGCCGTGAAGTGAAGAAGTCTAACATCTTCTCGGAACTAAAGCGCAAGCGCCACTACGAGAAGCCGAGCGAGCGGCGGCAGCGCAAGCTGCGCAGCCGCAGCCGTCGCGGCTAGCATTACCCCCACCCGCAATATCGGCGTGGCCGATTTCCAGGTCAACGACAAGGTCGTCCATCCGCAGTATGGGGGCGGTTATGTCGCGGGCATCGAAGCGATCGCCGTAGGCGGCGATTCCATCGAGTGCCTGAAGATCTCCTGCGTGGCGCGCGGCCGGAAGATTTTCGTGCCGCGTGGCAGCGTCGAGCTCTCGGCCATCCGCCCGCCGCTGTCCCGCCGCCGGTTTCGGGAGCTGCGCAAGGTGCTGGGCAGTCCGCCGGAGGAGCTCAACAGCAACTTCAATCGGCGGATGAAGGACGTGAAGTGCAAGCTCGAGACGGGCGATCCGATGCAGGTGGGTGAAGTCGTGCGCGACCTCTACCCGCGCTGGGCGGGTCACGCGCTGTCGAGCTCGGATCAGCGGATCTTCGAGACCGGCCGGGACCTGCTGGCCAGCGAGATCGCGCTCATTCTGGACCTCTCCTACGACGAGGCGACCACCTACCTCGAGCAGCAGATGGCCAACGGAAGCACTTTCACAAAAAACAATTCCACAAAAAGCATCACTTCCACAAAAAACACTTCCACCAAAAACACTCCCGCCAAGACCAACGGCAAGACCGCCACCCG
>JBHENR010000131.1:0-13552 GCA_046262555.1 Gemmatimonadota bacterium
CATCACCGCGGCGGACCTCGCCGCGCGCGGGCACGGCGGCGCGACCCGGCTGCTCGTGCGGACGGGCTGCGACTGGCGCGGCGGCTTCCCGCCGGCGTTCCGCGGCTTGGCTCCGGATGCGGCGGCGTGGTGCGTCGCCGAGAGGCTGGTGCTGGTGGGCACCGACGCACCCTCGGTGGACCCGTTTGACTCGACCTCGCTCGCGGCGCATCGCGTGCTGATGGCGGGCGGGATCGCGGTGCTGGAGAGTCTCGCCCTGGAGGGCGTGGAGGCGGGACCCTATGAGCTGGTCGCGCTGCCGCTCCGGCTGCTCGGGGCCGACGCCTCGCCGGTGCGGGCGGTGCTGCGGCCGCTGCCGCCGGGCGGCACCACCGCGCCATGACGGCTCACAAAGATATACGTAGTGACTGAGTCCGCTTCGTCCATCACTACCGTCGCCGTCATCGGCGCGGGCGCGATGGGCCGCGGCATCGCCCAGGTGGCGGCTCAGACGGGGTACGCCACCGCGCTCTGCGATGCCGACCCGCAAGCGCCGGCCCGCGCGCGCACCGCGATCGAGGAGACCCTGGCCAAGGGGGTGGCCCGCGGCAAGCTCGACGCCGAGGCCCGCGTGACCACCCTGGGCCGGCTCCGGCTGGCCACCGACGTGGCCGACGCCGTCGCCGGCGCCGACCTTGTCATCGAGGCGATCCCCGAGCGGCTGGAACTCAAGCGCGCTCTCTTTGCCGAGCTGGACGCGCGCGCCGCGCCCCACGCCATCCTCGCCAGCAACACCTCCTCGCTCCCGATCGGGGCGCTCGCCGCCGCGACGGGGCGGCCGGGCCGGGTGCTGGGGCTTCACTTCTTCAATCCCGTGCATCTCATGCAGCTCGTGGAGATCGTCGTGCTGCCGGAGACGGAGCCCGCGGCGCAGCAGGCCGCCATCGAGCTGGTGCTGGCGCTCGGCAAGACGCCGATCGTCGTCCGCGACGTGCCCGGCTTCGCCACCAGCCGGCTGGGTCTGGCGATCGGGCTCGAGGCGATGCGGATGCTCGAGGAGCACGTCGCCTCCGCCGCTGATATTGACACCGCGATGGAGCTGGGGTACAACCACCCGATGGGACCGCTCAAGCTGACCGACCTCGTGGGACTCGATGTCCGGCTCGCGATCGCGGAGCACCTGGCGGCCACGCTCGACCCGGTCCGGTTCGCGCCGCCAGCGATCCTCCGCGCCCGGGTGGCGGCGGGAAAGCTGGGTCGCAAGGCGGGCGAAGGGTTCTATCGCTGGGAGAACGGCGAGCCGCGCCCCCTGGATGGGGACGCCGCGTCGTGAGCGCCTCGGGAACGGACGCCGTCCTGAGCGAAACGGATGGCGGCGTCTGTCTGATCACTATCAATCGGCCCGAGAAGCGCAATGCGCTCAATGCCGCGGTTCGCGACGGTCTCACGCGAGCGGTCACCGCCGCAGTGGCCGACCCGGCGGCCCGGGTGCTGGTCTTCACCGGCGCGGGCGAGCAGGCGTTCATCGCCGGCGCCGACGTGGCCGAGTTCGCCGACCGGACGCCGCTCGAGCAGCGCGCCGCAATGGCGACGCCGACGATCTTCGATCAGGTGTGGAATGCGCCGCTCCCGACGGTCGCGATGATCAACGGCTACTGTCTGGGGGGGGGCTGCGAGCTGGCGCTGGCGTGCGACCTGCGGATCGGCGCCGACACGGCCCAGCTGGGCCAGCCCGAAGTGCGGCTGGGGATCATTCCGGGCGGTGGAGCCACCCAGCGGTTGCCCCGCCTCGTCGGCTACGGCAAGGCGCTCCAACTGATCCTGGGCGGCGAGCTGGTGGATGCCGTCTCTGCCTATGAGATCGGCCTGCTCGATGAGATCGTCCCGGCCGGTGAGCTGCGCGGGCGCACGCTGGAGATCGCGCGCACGATGGCGGAGAAGAGTCCGCTGATCCTGATGCTCGCCAAGCGCGCCATCCGGGCGGCGTACGAGCTGCCGCTCGCGGCGGGGCTCGAGCAGGAGAAGGACCTCTTCGCCTTGGCGTTCGCCAGTGACGACAAGGCGGAAGGCGTGCGCGCGTTTCTCGAGAAGCGGAAGCCCACCTGGACCGGCCGGTAACCGGCCTCACCTGCACGGGAGGAAACCCGATGGACGTGACAGCCAGCACCCCGCCGGGAACGGTCGAACCAGGTCGGTCGGTTTGGAAGAATATTCTCGACGTCTTCATCGAGCCGAGCGCCACGTTCCGGGACGTCGCGGAACGCCCGAAGTGGCTGGTTCCCCTCATCATCAGCCTGGCGATTGGCTTCGCGCTCTCCTACCTGCTGCTGCCGTTGACGGTCGAGCTCCAGCGCCTCGGCATGGCGGGACGCGAGATGACCCCGGAACAGATCGATCGGGCGATGGGCATTGTGAAGTTCTACCCGGTGATCGGGCTCGTCTTCGGCACGCTTCTTTCCGCGGTGTTCTCCTTTTTCTTCTGGGGCTGGGCGACGGTTTCCAGCGCCAGGAACGCGCGTTACGTGGTGGCGTTCACGGCGATCACCTACGGCGGATTCATCTACCTGCTCCAGCTTATCGCGCAGGCGGTCGTGGTGCAGTTCAAGGGCGTCGAGGAGGTGGCCCGCGAGGGCGAGGCCCCCACGTTCGGGCTCGGACTCTTCCTCGAGCAGGGCGATATGAACGGCATCCTGTGGGGGCTGATCGAGAACGTCAATTTCTTTGCCATCTGGTCGACCGTCGTGCTGGCAATTGCCGGCATCTACGCGCTCCGGATGTCGCGCGGGTCCGCCACCGCGTTCGCCGTCGCCCTGTGGGTGGTCGGCGGGCTGCTGATGTCGCTCCAGTAGGACGCGACCGGTGACGCTCCGCATCACCGACGTCCACGTCCATATCCAGGCGTGGGACGAGCTGCGGCCGGACGTCCGCGCGACGATGATCAAGGGGCGCCCCGACGTCGAGGCGCTTGAGCGGATGATGGCGAATCCCGACCTCGTCCTCCAGCGGATGGACGAGGCCGGAGTGGCCCGGATCGGGGTCATCAACTACGTCAGCCCGACGGTGATGGGGTTCACCGAGCGGGTAAATCCGTGGGTCGCCGCGCTCGCCCAACACGCGCCCGAGCGGCTGATCCCGTTCGGCGGGGTGGATCCCACCGGAGACGAGGCCGCGGGGAAGCTCCGCGACGACGTGGAGCGGCTGCGCGACCTGGGGGTGCGGGCGATCAAGCTCCATCCCCCGCACCAGGAGTTCGCGGCGAACGCCTACCGCCACGGCCTGCCGGCGCTGGCCGAGGTGTATGACAGGGCGCAGGAGCTGGGCCTGCCGGTCATGGTCCATACCGGGACGTCGATCTTTCCCGGCGCCCGTAACGTCTTCGCCGACCCGCTGCCGCTCGACGACGTGGGCGTGGATTTCCCCGGACTGACCGTGATTTTGGCCCACCTCGGGCGGCCGCTCTGGGCCGCGACCTCGTTCTTTCTGCTCCGCCGCCACGCCAACTTCTGGGGCGACGTCTCCGGCATCCCCCCCAAGACGCTGCCGCGCTATTTCCCGCGGCTGGCCGACGTCGCCGACAAGCTGCTCTGGGGCACCGACTGGCCGGGTCCGATGGTGCCCGGTCTCAAGCAGAACCTGGAGGATTTCCTGGCCCTCGGGCTGGGCGCGGACCTCGAGCGGAAGCTGCTCCAGGACAACGCCGACCGGCTGTTCGGCCCGGCGCCGGCGATCTAGCCGGCGAACCCGTTCGCGCCGACCGGGTACCAGTGGGCATGCGAGGCTTCCTGACGATCGGTCTGCTGGTGGCGTGCGTGACCGCCAGCGTCACCGCGCCCGCGGCGGCGCAGGACGTGCCGGGCGGCCTGGCCGCGTGGCTGGGGTGGGACGCGGGCGACCAGCTGGTCTACGCCACCGGCGACGACGAGCGGCTCTGCGTCGAGGTGGGTGCCCCCCGCCGCGTGGACGGACGGCTCTACGCACCGCTGAAGGGGATGCCGTGGCCGGGCCTGGCGAGCGACAGTCAGGTTCTGCTGCCGCTCGACGGCGCGCTGGCGGTCTGGCTCATTCCAACGCCCGGGCCGCGGCCGCACGCGCGGGCGTTCATCGATGCCCCGCAGCAGTTGCTGCGGCAGGGTGCGAGCCTGCTCCCCGCCGACGGCTGGTTCGTGACGCGGGGCACGCTGGCGCGACCCGAGGCGCTCCTCTACGTGCGCTGCGCCGCCTGCCTCGATGCGGGCCTGCGGGTGCGGTTCGAGCGGGGGCGCGGCATAACGCTGATCGAATCCACCACCCTCACGGGGACGGAGTCGCTGCGGCTGGACGATTCCTCCGACACCGCGGCGACGTGCCGCGATGGCTGAGCCCAGCGACTACTCGATCCCGGCCGGGACTGACATCGGCCACGTCCACCTCAAGGTGGCCGACCTCGAGCGCGCGCTGGCGTTCTACGTGGGAGTTTTAGGATTCGATCTCGTCAGCCGCTACGGCCGCGAGGCCGCGTTCATCTCGGCCGGGGGGTACCACCACCACATCGGGCTGAACACCTGGGAGAGCCGGGGCGGGACGCCGCCACCCCCCGGTCACACCGGATTGTACCATACGGCCATCCGGTACCCGACGCGGGCCGATCTCGCGGTGGCCGTCCAGCGGGTCGTCGACGCCGGCGTTCCGCTCCAGGGCGCGTCGGACCACGGGGTCAGCGAAGCGGTCTACCTGGCCGACCCGGACGCGAACGGGCTGGAACTGTACTGGGATCGCCCGCGCGAGGAATGGCCCCGGTCAGCCGACGGCGCGCCGGCGATGGGCACGGACCGGCTCGATCTGGACGCGCTGCTCAGCGCGGCTCGCTGAACGCGTAATCGGTCGGGTCCGGCACGCCCGCCGCCACGAACCCCCGCCGCCGCTCCGCGCACTTGTTGCAGGCCCCGCAGTGGCCGTGGGCCGCCGTCGGCGCGAGGCAGGAGAACGTGAGGCCGAGCGGCAGCGCCGCACCCCGCCGGATGACCGCCGGTTTCTCCAGCCCGGCCAGCGGAGTCAGGATCGGCAGCGCCGCCCCTCGCCCCATCGCCTGCCCGATCGCCCTCCCCATCGCGTCGAAGAACGCACGCGTCCCGTCGGGGAACGGGTTCGCCGCCAGCGGTCCCATGACGATCGCCCGGCAGCCGGCCCCGGCGGCAAAGACCCCCGTCTTGGCGAGCAGCAGGAGATTGCGTCCCGGAAGATAGACCGCCGCGTCGGGCGACTCCGCGTCTGGGGCGGCGCCGCCCTCCAGGCTCCAGTGGGCGCCGTAGAGATCCCGCACCGGCAGCTCCAGCACGGTCAGCGGCGCGACCCGATCCGCCGGCAGCGTGCCCAGGAACTGATCCAGCCAGTACCTTTCGGCCGGCTCCCAAGTCAGCCCTGAGGCGATGTAGACGGGGAGCACCGTCGCGTCGCCGGCGGCGGCTTCCGCCAGCACGACGGCGCTGTCAAGGCCGCCGGAGACGAGCACGCCGAGGCCGCCGGAACCGGTCATTCCCTCAACCTAGCGCGGGTCGGATGGAGCTTCACGGCAAAGTCGCACTGGTGACGGGAGCGGGCGTGCGGGTCGGCCGAGCGATCGCCCTGGCGCTGGCGTCCCGCGGGGCCGCCCTCGCCGTCCATTACCACGCCAGCGCCGACGACGCCGAGGGGACCGCCGCCGAGGCGCGCGCGATGGGCGTGGTGGCGCAGACGGTCGCCGCCGATCTCGCCACCGTCCGCGCGATCCAGGATCTGATCGGCGCGGTCGACGCGGCGTTCGGCCGGCTCGACGTCCTGGTCAACAGCGCCGCCATCTTCCCCCGCACCCCCTGGGAGGAAATCGACGAGGCGGTCTGGGACCAGACCCAGACGCTCAACCTGAAGGCCCCGTTTTTCACCGCCTGGCACGCCGTCCCGCTGCTGCGCCGCCACGGCGGCGGCACCATCATCAACATCGCCGACTGGGCGGGGCTCAGGCCGTACCGGAATTACCTGCCGTACGTGATCTCGAAGGGCGGGATCGTGACGCTGACAAAAACACTGGCGAAGGAGCTGGCCCCCGACATCACCGTCAACGCCGTGGCGCCGGGCCCCGTCCTGCTGCCGGAGGATTTCGAGACCGAGGCGGCCGGGCGGGTCGCGCGGGCGACGTTGCTCAAGCGCCTCGGAACGCCGGAGGACGTCGCCAACGCCGCCGTCTACCTCGCCGAGAGCAGCTACGTGACGGGTCACGTCCTCGTCGTGGACGGCGGCCGGCTGATCGGTTGAGAGGGGCCATGCCGTACCGCGTCACCGTCCGCATCGATTTCTGCTACGGCCACCGGCTGCTCGATTATGACGGCCCCTGCGCGCATCCCCACGGCCACAACGGACGGGCCGAGATCGAACTCGAGCGGGAGGCCCTCGACGGGCGCGGGATGGTGGTGGACTTCGCCGACGTGAAGCGGGAGCTCAAGGCGTGGATCGACGGGCGGCTCGATCACCAGATGGTGCTCCGGCGGGACGACCCGCTGGCGGAGTGGCTGGTGGAGCACGGCGAGCCGCTGTGCATCGTGGAGGTGAATCCGACCGCCGAGACCATCGCCCGGCTGATCTTCGATGAAGCGGCCCGCCGCGGCTATCCGGTTGCTGCCGTGCGGCTCTGGGAAACCCCCGGCTCGTTCGCGACCTACCGCCGTTAGCGGAAGCTGCAGATCAGGTTGATCTCGTTATCGAACTCGTTCTCGTCCTGGCAGAATTGATTCACGCAATCCTCGAAGCCGAACAGCGGGATCCCCAGCACGAACGTCCCGGTCACCAGCCAGCGCTTCAGACTCTTCATGATGTGCTCCCGGTAAATTGCCGTTGACTCGATGGAGCAGAGGGTGGCCAAGTATAGCGGTCACCACGAGCTCCGTCTAACTCTGTTCGAAGTGGGCCCGGATCGATTCTTCGGCGGCGGGCACGATGCCACCCCAGTCGACGTCGGCCTCCTTACTAACCGTGATCGAGGAGGGCATAAAGAAGATCGAGGCGACGCCCGGGATGCCGAAGAGCGCCTGCGCGAGCGGCGCTCCCTCGGCTTCGGCAACCGTGTTGAACTGCTGCATCCGTTTCTCGGTGACGGGCGCGTCCACGTGAAACAGCAGACTGTGGGGATTGGGCGTCTGCTGGACGCGCACCATCGGCGCACCCATCCCTAGTAGTTCGAGAACAGCAGGTGATTATTGACGCTCTTCGCCTTCTTGACGATACCCGGCGTGGCATTGGCGAACAGGGCGTCGCGCACCACTTGCGGGGTGGCGAGCGGATTGCCCTCGAGGTAGAGCGCCGCGACCCCGGCGGTATGCGGGGTGGCCATCGACGTCCCGCTGATGGTGGCCGTCGCGGTGGCGCTGGTGCTCCAAGCGGAGGTGATCCCCACTCCGGGAGCAAACCAGTCGACGCAATTGCCATGGTTGGCGAACGATGCCTTGGTATCGGTCTTGTCGGTGGCGCTGATCGTCATCGCCTCGGCGACGCGGGCCGGCGAGGTGCGGCAGGCGTCCTGGGCGATCCCGGCGAAGTTCCCGTTGCCCGCCGCCACCGCCGTGGCCACCCCGTCCGCGATCAGATTGCGGACGGCGGTGTCGAGCGACGCGCTGGCGCCACCGCCCAGGGACAGGTTGGCGACTGCCGGTCCCGCCGCATGCTGCGCGATGACCGCGTCGATGCCGGCGATGACGCCGCTGGTGGTGCCACTTCCCCCGCAGTCGAGCACGCGGATGGCCACCAGGGCCGTGCCCTTGGCGACGCCATAGGTAGTGCCGCCGACGGTGCCCGCGACGTGCGTCCCGTGGCCGTGGCAGTCATCCGCGGTGCCCCCGTCGACGGCATCGAAACCGCTGATGGCCCGGCCGCCGAACTCCGCGTGATCGAACCGGATGCCGGTGTCGATGATGTAGGAGGTGACCCCGGTCCCGGTATTGTTGTAGCTGTAGGTGGTGCTGAGAGGGAGTGCCCGCTGGTCGATCCGATCCAGCCCCCAGGTGGCGCCGGTCTGGGTAGTGACGATCGTCACGATGCCATCCGGCTCGATGCGCAGGACGCGGGCGTCGCGGCCGAGGCGGGTCCGCGCCAGGTCGGACAGGCCGCCCGCGAAGCCGTTGAGGGCGCGCGAATAGACGTAGTCGGGCTGCACGCCGAACTCGCTCGCCAGCCGGCCGGGGTTGACGCCGGCGCGCAGGGTGACGATGAAGCGGCCGGGAATGGTGCCGGCGGCTCCCAGGGCGCGGCCGGGTCCGTCGGGACCCATCGGCTGAACCGGGGCGGACCCGCGGTCGCAGGAGATGAGAGCCAAGGCGACGAGCAGGGCGCTGAGTGTGCGGGTCACGGCAAATCCTCCTGGCATCATGTAAAGGGGGTAGCCTCCATTATATAACGAAACCGCCGAAAAAGGAAGCGGGGCTTTTCCGGTCACTCCTCCACATCACAGCGCCCCACATAGGCGCGACCGTTCACCACCTGGTCATGATCGATGTCCCAGAGCAGCGGCTGGTCCGGCGGAAGCACGAGCATCGTGGCCCGGGTGAGCTGGGTGGAGCCGCTCCCCACGGCCGTCTCCCCCACCCCCGCCTCTGGGCGCGCCTCCACCCGCAGCGTGCCGGTTGACACGTCGGTGAAGCAGGTAATGACCCCGGGCGGCGCCACGCCGAGCCTGCGGTCGCCGGCGGTGATGCGCTGGGTGGCCGATTCGGTGTGGCGGACGAGCAGGACCCCGTCGCGGGCACTGCCGAAGCCGAGGATGCGTTGGACGCCGCATCCACTCATCGCCATGCCCAACAGCGCCACCATCAGTCCGCCCGCGCCGCGCGCCGCGCCGCGCCGCGCCCACCGCGTCACGGGACCGCGAGCATCCGGTCGAGCGCCTCGCGGGCCCAGCCGGCGGTCTCGGGTTCCACCTGAATCCGGTTGACGACGTGGCCGGCGACCAGATTGTCGAGCACCCACGCCAGGTGGGGCTGATCGATGCGGTACATCGTGGCGCACATGCAGACGGTGGGGCTGAGGAAGAAAATCCCCTGCTCGGGGTGCTCGGTCTTGAGGCGGTTGACCAGGTGGATCTCGGTGCCGATCGCCCACTGAGAACCGGCCGGCGCCGCGCGCACCGTCCGGACGATCACTTCGGTGGAGCCGACCACGTCGGCCTGGTCCACCACCTCCATCCGGCACTCGGGGTGGACCAGCACGCGCACGCCCGGCTTGGCCTCCCGGATGCGGTCCACATGCTCGGCGCGGAACAGATTGTGGACCGAGCAATGCCCCTCCCAGAGGATGACGCGGGCGCGCACCACGGCGGCCGGGTCGGCGCCGCCCGCGGGCATGGTCGGCCGCCAGAGCGTCATCTCGTCGAGCGGGATGCCCATCGCCCGGGCGGTGTTGCGCCCCAGGTGCTGGTCCGGGAAGAACAGCACCTGACGCCGGCGGGCGAACGCCCACTCCAGCACCGCCCGCGCGTTGCTCGAGGTGCAGACGATGCCGCCGTACCGACCGCAGAAAGCCTTGAGCGCGGCGCTCGAGTTCATGTACGTCACCGGCATGACGTGCGGCTCGGGATCGCTGCCGAGGATCTCCGCGAGCGCACCCCAGCACTCCTCCACCTGCTCGATGTTCGCCATATCGGCCATCGAGCAGCCGGCGGAGAGGTCGGGGAGGATGACGATCTGCTCCGGCCGGGTGAGGATGTCGGCCGATTCGGCCATGAAGTGGACGCCGCAGAAGACGACGTACTCGGCGGCCGACGTCGCCGCCTCGCGGCTCAGCCCGAAGGAGTCACCGGTCGTGTCGGCATACTGGTAGACATCGTCGCGCTGATAGTGGTGGACGAGGATCGTCACCCGCTCGCCGAGCACGGCCTTGGCGGCCCGGATCCGCGCATCGCAGGCCGTGGCGTCGAGCCCGGCGTAGGCGCTGAAGGGGAGGGGTGTCGTCGCCGGCTGGTCGAGCAGCCCGACGGTGCCGTGGGAGTGGCCGCCCTGCCAGGGCGTCGTCCCCTTTTCGTCGCACTCGAGCGAGACTTCCTCGAAGATCTTCAGATCATCCACGAGCCGTCCCCGCCCGTCACGACGTCACGCCGACGGGCGTGTTGCGGTCGGTCGTCGAGCCGTCGCCCAGCTGGCCATCACCGTTTTCCCCCCAGCAGTAGATCCGCCCGTCCTGGCGCAACGCGCAGACGTGATCCTCGCCGGCCGCCAGCGCGATGAACGCATGGCCGCCCGCCACCGCCGTCGGCGTGAGGCGGTTCGTGGTCGTGCCATCCCCGAGCTGGCCGTGGCCGTTGCCGCCCCAGCAGAAGGTGGCGCCGGAGGCCGTCGCGCCGCAGCTGTGGCCCTCACCGGCCGCCAGGGCCGTGAAGATGTGCGCGGTCTGCGTGCCGGCCGGCGCATCGCGAGAATTCGTGGTGCCGTCGCCGAACTGGCCCTCGGCATTGCTTCCCCAGCATTGGGTGGAGCCTTCGCTGACCACGCCGCAGACGTGAGTCGAGCCCAGGGTGGCGGTGGACCAAAAGGGCCCCCCGGCGACCACGGTTGGGGTGCTCCGATCACTGACGGAGCGATTGCCGAGCTGGCCGCTCGAGCCGTCGCCCCAGCAGAGAAGTGCCCGCTGATCGGTGATCCCGCACATGTGATTCACGCGCTCGCCGCCGGCGGTGGCGAGGAAGGTGAATGCGTGGCCCCCGATGACGGCGACCGGCGTGGTGCGGTCACTCTGCGTGCCATCCCCGAGCTGCCCGTCACTGTTCTCGCCCCAGCAGAATGCCGCGCCGGCGGATGTCCGGGCGCAGGAGGCGTCGCTCATCAGGCCCAGACTGGCGAAGGTCCGCCCGCCCGCCACGGCGACGGGGGTCAGGCGGTTCGTGGTGGTGCCGTCGCCGAGCTGGCCGTGACTGTTGGCGCCCCAGCAGAACGCGCGGCCGTCGGTCGTCAGACCACACGTGTGATCCTCGCCGCCCCGCACCTCGCGGAACGTGAGACCCCCCTGCACCGTCACTGGGGTCGCCCGGGCCGTCGTCGTCCCATCGCCGAGCTGACCATGGTCGTTGGCTCCCCAGCAGCGCACCGCGCCGGAGGCGAGCACGCCGCAGGAAAAGAACTGGCCCGCGGCGACGGCGGTGAACCCCGTTCCCGACGTGGTCCCGACCGTCACCCGGGCGATGCCCTGGGCCTGGCCGTCCAGGTCACAGTCGGCGACGGCGGTGATCGTGACCGGGCCGCCCGGGGTCACCCCGGTCACGGTGCCATCGGAGGCGACCGTCGCGACGGCCGCGTTCGACGTGCCCCAGGCGATGCCGCAGCCGGGAACCTGGCGACCGTCGGCGTCGCGGGGGGAGGCGGTCAAGCGGACCGTCCCCGCCACCGGGATCGTGCGATCGGCCGGCTCCACCCGAACGGATGCCACCGGCCCCGGCTCGGGATCCGGATCGTAGAAGGCGTCGGAAGTGCAGGCCGCCGCGAGCAGGAGAGCGAACAGGCAGAGCCACAGCGGACGGGGCATGCGGGACCTTCCTCAGGCTGAAGTGCCGCGCAGCTCCCGGATGCGAGCCGTGAGCGCGGGCACGATCTCGAAGAGATCGCCGACGATACCGTAGTCGGCGACGGAAAAAATGGGGGCGTTGGCGTCCTTGTTGATGGCCACGATCGTCCCCGCGGTTTTCATACCCACCAGGTGCTGGATGGCTCCCGAGATCCCGATGGCGATGTAGAGCTTCGGCGCCACCGTCTGTCCGGAGGACCCGATCTGGCGGTCCATCGGCAGCCACTCGTTGTCGCACACCGGCCGGCTGGCGGCGAGCGGGGCTCCCAGCGCGGCCGCCAGGGCCTCCCCCACGGGGAGCTTCTCCTGCTTGCCGATGCCGCGGCCGACCGCCACGATGATCTCGGAGCGGGTGAGGTCCACCTTGTTCTCGACCTCCTGGAACGTTTCGAGCACTTCCGACCGGGTAGGAACGGCGGCGAGGTCCACCGCCTGCGCCACAATCGGCGCCGCGGCGTCGCCGGCGGTCGCGCCGGCCGCCGGATACGCCCCGGCCTGGACGCTGACCAGATGCGGCCCCGGCCCGGCGAAGACGCAGTCGGTGTTGAGCTTGCCCTGATACGGCTGGCGCACGTAGACAGCCCGGTCGCCCTCGATCCGGTGCCCGACCACATCCGAGATGAAGCCCGCGTCGAGTTCCGCCGCCAGCCGCGGCACCCAGTCGCGGACCTGATAGGTGTGGGGAAAGCAGACCAGCGCCGGCTGCTCGGCGTCGATCGCTTGTCGCAGCGCCGCGGCGAACGCGTCGGGCGTGTACGGCTCCAGGCGCGGGTCGGCGATCACGCGGACGCCGGCCAGCTTTTTCCCGGCGGCCTCGGCGGCGGCGGCCTGCCCGTCGGCGGCCAGGACCACGGCCTCGACCTGCGCGCCGAGGGCTTCCGCCAGCGCCTGCCCGCAGGCGATCACCTCGTTCGAGACGCCCTTGAGGCGTCCGTCGCGGCACTCGGTCACGGCCCAGATCGCGCCGGCCACCTAAAGCACCTTCGCGGTCTTCTGCAGCCGCTCGACCAGGGTAACCGCGGCGGTCGCGGCGTCACCGGCGATCATCTCCGCGCCGGCGCTCTTCTCGGGCGGGTAGAGGCGGGTGATCTCGACCCGGCGACCGGCCGCCCCGACCAGGTCGGGGGTGAGGCCGATGTCCGCGGGGCTGAGCTTCCTGATCTCCTTCTTCTTGGCGCCCATGATTCCCTTGAGCGTCGCGTACCGAACCGTGCTGATGCCCGACTGGATCGTCAGCGCGGCGGGCAGCGGGAGGCGCACCCACTGAAACCAGCCGCCCTCGAGCTCGCGCTTGACGCGGATATGCCCGGCTTCGGGCTCGACTTCCATGATAAGGGTCGCGCTCGGCAGGCCCAGCCGCGCGGCGAGCAACACCCCGGTCTGCGCCCAGCCGGCGTCGTCGGACTGGAGGCCCGTGAGCACGAGGTCGGGCTGCTCGGGCGCGATCGCCGCCGCCAGCGCGCGGGCGGTGGCCGCCGCGTCGCCCCCGGCGAAAGCCGGGTCATTGAGGTGGATCGCCCGGGCGGCGCCCATCGCGAGCGCGCGGCGGATCGATTCCTCCGCGCGGTCGGGGCCGAGACAGACGACGACCGCCTCGCCGCCCTGCTTCTCGGCCAGCCGCAGACCCGTTTCCAGCGCGTACTGGTCGCTCTCGTTGATCTCGGTCGCGACGTCGGCCTCGGCGACGCCCAGACCGTCGGGCGCGATCCGCAGGCGCGCGTCGCGCTCGGGCACCTGCTTGATGCAGACGAGGATCTTCACGGCAGGCTCCCCAGGGGCTGGCGAAGGTGCAGGCGAAAACGGGCGGCCGCCGGCCGCCCGTCGGACGAAAAAGCTAGGGATGGCGCCGCACCAGGACAACCGGCGCGGGGATCTCCGAACCGCACTTACGCCGTCTGCGCTTCCCCCTGCCCGGAGGGGAGGAACCAAGGGCGTGGAGCTCGACCAACCTCTAGGCGACTTCCGGCGCGCCTATTTCCCCGAACTTGCGGCGGTAGCGCCGCGTCCAGATGTAGTTGGCCGG
>JBHENR010000132.1:0-12490 GCA_046262555.1 Gemmatimonadota bacterium
GGTCGCCTTCACGAAGATGTTGGCCGCCAGCCACGGAAACTGCGCCTGGGCGATCCGGGCCCGCAGCGTGTCCACGCCCCAGTCGAATTCGTGGTTGCCGATCGCGGCCCCATCGAGCCCGATGGCGTTCAGCACGTCCACGGTCGAGCGGCCCGCGGTCAAGTTGGAGATCACCGTGCCCTGCATGACGTCGCCGCCGTTGAGATGGAGCGTGGCGCCGGGATAGCGGTCCCGGATCGCGCGGATGTAGCCAGCCAGCGTGGCCGCCCCGCCGATCGTGTCGCCCCCCGCCCAGGCGGGCGTCAGGGGCTCGAGCGCGCCGTGGAAATCGTTGGTCGCCAGGATCGCCAGCCGCACCGAATCGCTCGTCGCCGGCAGCGGCGACGGCAGGTGGGGCTCGGTGTCAACGCGCGAGCCGGCCTCGCCACGAATCCGGGCCGTTTCCCGCGCCGCCAGCGCGGCCAGCCCCGTCGTGTCGGCGGGCCCGGCCAGCCGGGCCGCGCCGGCGCCGTAGCGCGCCACCAGTCCCTCGGGCAGCAGCCGCCACGACGCCTCCGCCACATCGGCGGGACGGATCGTGTCTCGGGCCCCGACCCAGTCGACCAGCGCCTGACGGATCTCCAGCTGGCGGTCCTGCACCACGGGCGCGCCCTGGATCATGGCAAAGCCGCCGCCGCCCCCCTGGCGGTAGCTGTTGAGCGCCAGCGTGAAGGTCTCGCCGTCGCGGACCGGCCGGCCGTTCCGGGTGAGATCGCGGACCCGGTCACCAACCGGCTGGGTGAGGTCGAGCGCGTACGAGACGCCCGCCACCATGTCGTAGTTGTAACCGGGAATCGAATCGACAAAGATATCTGTATCACCTCCGGCCTTGACGAGCGCGCCGTCGGGCGTCACCTGATGGAAGTAGCGGGCCGCGTGCTCGAGGTAGTCCCGCAGCTGCCGCCCGGTCACCCGGATCGACACCAGGGTGTTGTCGTACAGATAGAGACCCGCGGCATCGGCCAGGGTGATCGGCCCGGGCCCCATCCGGGCCTCGGTGGTAAACGCCGACGCCGCCGACAGCTCGGCCCCGGTGGCGTCGAGCTGCACCCGCTGGATCAGGTCGGTGATCGGCTCATCGACCAGCCGGGCGTCGGCCGCCGACCAGGCGACGGGCGTCCACCCGATCGTGTCGGCGACGTAGGCGACGACGGCGTTGTGGGCGGGGCGCAGCGCCGCCAGGAAGCCGGGAGCCGGCACGATTTCGGCCGTCGAGAGCACCGTTGTTTCCCGGCCCACCAGATTCCAGCCGGCGCCGGCGCGCTCGAGCGCCAGCGTCGCCACGGCCAGGCCGTCGCCCCACCGGCCCGCCTGCGCGAAGATCACGCCGTTCACCGTGTCCGCCGGCACCGAGCGGTGGGAGTGCCCCAGGAGCACCAGGTCGAGCCCGGGCAGCGCCTCGGCCAGCGCCTGCCCGACATTCTCCGGCGCGACGCCGGTGGCGGCCTCGTCATAGGAGGATCCCGGTCCCATGCCGGAGTGGATGATCGCCACCTGGACATCGCTCTCCCGCTCGGCCTCCGGCCAGGCGCGCCGGGCGGCCGCAACCACGTCGCGGAAGTCGAGCTTCCCCCGCACGTGGCGCCGGTCCCAGACCGCCGACCCCGGCGTGGTGAATCCCAGCACCGCGATCCGCACCCCGGCCCGCTCGACGATCCGCATCGCCGGCCAGCGCGTCTGATTCGTCCCCGCGCGGAAGACATTCCCCCCCAGGAACGGGAACTCGGCGTCCTCCAGCGCCCGCTCCAGCGCTGGCAGGCCGTAGTTGAACTCGTGATTGCCGATCGCGGCCGCGTCGTAGCGCAGCCGGTTCATCGCCGCGATCACGGGGTGGACGTCCGCCGGCGCCACCACGCCGAAGTAGTAGTCGAGCGGGTTGCCCTGCAGCAGGTCGCCCGAGTCGAGCAGAACGACGTGCGGCCGGACCGCGCGGATCGAATCCACCAGCGTCGCCACCCGGGCCAGGCCGTGGTCCACCACCTCGCCCCGGTAGTAATCGTAGGGATAGAGCCGGCCGTGGAGGTCAGTGGTGCCGAGGACGACGATTTCGACCCGTTCGCCGCCGGCGACCGTCGTCGCCGCTGGCGCGCAGGCGGCCAGCGCCGCGGCGCAGGCGGCGAAGACGAGATGGCGGACGGAGAGGGAAAGGGCCGTCATGAGGCGCGGCGAATATAGGGAATACGCGAGGACCGGGCGAACGCGACGAAGCCCCCGGTCACAGACCGGGGGCTTCGCGCACCGCGCGGGGACCGGACCGCTCGCTAGAAGCGGTACCGCAAGCCGAATTGCCCCTGGAACTGCAAGGGCTTGAAACCGACGCCCTGCTCGTCCCCAAAGTTGTCCTTCACGGAGTAGACGACCTTGTTTGTCACTGGGTCATAGCTCGACTTTTCGAGTGGTTCGTTCCCATCCACGAAGACAAACTTGCCCCAGTCGTCGCTCAGGCCGTTCAGCACGTTGAAGATGTCAGCGATCACTTCGATCTCGTGGCCGCCCCCGAAGCCGAACGCCTTGGCAAGGTGGAGGTCAAGGGAGTGGAACCAGGGATTGTTACAGGAGTTGCGACGCGCGATCCGCCCGAGTTCTTCCTGCAGACACTCCGCCGCATCGCCCCCATCCACGAAGGTCTCGCTCCCGTCGGCGTTCGTGACCGTGAAGCTGCCGCTCTCCAGCAGGGCCGCCCACTGCGCCGCCTCGGTCGCGTCCTTGAACTGGAGATCCTCGAAGACCGGCGCCCGATCGTTGAATCGCTCGCCATCGCCATTGACGTCGCCTTCGACGGTCAGCGAGAACGGCGTCCCGCTTTGGCTGCGCCAGATCCCGCTGACGTCAACGCCCCACGGTCCCTGCCATGTCCCCGAGACGATGACTACATGCCGGCGCTCGAAGTCGGCCGGACCCCAGGTGCCTGCGTCCTCATCACCGGGGTCGCCGATGAAATTCGGGTTCCCCGCCGTCGGCTTGGTACGGTACCCCTCGTTCGAGGTACAGCAGAAGAACGACGAGTTGTCGTACACGTTGTTGTAGGTGTACGAGCCGTCCAGGCGCAGGTCGGCGGCCTCCCACGCCTTGCCCCCCTTGAGGGTGAGGCTCCAGGCCTCGGACTCGGCGGTGGACTCGTTGAGGTAGATGCTCTGGAATTGCGGATTCTTGATCACCTCGCTGGAGGAGATCGTCCCGCTGAACTTCGTGTTCGGCACGAACACCGGCCGATCGTCTACCGCCGTCCGGAACTGCTCATCCCGCAGGTTCACGTTGATGACGTTGAAGTTCTTTTGGGTCCGCCCGTAGAGGCCGTCCAGCGACACCCGCCAGCCGTCGCCGACCACCTGCTCGTAACCCAGATTTACCTTCCACGCCTCGGGGTTCTCCATGTCCTCGTCCCAGATCGAGAACTCGGGCCGCCCTCCGGCTGCCGTGCCGGTCGCGCACTGGGACGGGTTGTTCGCCCCATCGGGTGCCTGCCCGAACAGCGCGTAATCAGGCACCGGCGCCGTGGTGCTGCTGCAGAATAAGAAAAGCAATGGCGGACTCGTCTGCAGCACGTTGCCGTGCAGGACGAACGGCAGCCGGCCGTAGAGCAGCCCCGCGCCGCCGCGCACGACGGCCTGCTCGTCACCCCGGATGTCATACGTGAAGGCGACCCGCGGGCTGATGTTGTTGCGATCCTCAGGCACCGTCGCGGCGTTCAGCCCGAACGCCGACTCCAGGCCGACGCGGAAGGTGTCCGGCGGCTGATCCGCCTTGGTTTCGAAGATGTTGGTGTCATAGCGGAGGCCGGCGCTCACCAGCAGATGGTCGTTGACCTGCCACTCGTCCTGCCCGTACACCGCGTACTCGGCGATGTCGAAGGCAGCGGACGGAGCCACGAGATCCGCCCGCAGGTTGCGGGTGTACTGGCTCGGGCGGCGGGCCTCGAAATTGGCCAAGCTGGTGAAGCGATACTCGCCGTTGCCGTTCAGCCAGAAGAGGTTCTCGATGTTGGTCCAGACGTCGTTCGTGCCCAGCTTGAGCGTATGCCGGCCCCCCTCGCCGAGCTGCCAGGTGAGATTGTCGACCACCTGATACTTCGACTCCTGGAGGCGGTTGCGGAACACGATCCCGTCGCCGAAGTACTCGACCGCGGGGGCGGCCTGGTCAATCCGGACGTCCACCTCGGGCAGAGAGTTGTTTCCCGGCCGCGGCCGATCCTCGGAGGCCGCCTGGAAGCGCAGCGTGTTGAACACCTGGCTGCGGGAGCCCAGCACCGAAGTCAGTTCGGCGGCGAAGGAGTTCGCCGTGTCCTCGAAACGCCCACCGTGCGTTCGCGCCTCTTCCGAACTGACCCGGTCGTTGAGCTGCTCGAAATCACTGTAGTTATGGCGCAACGTAAGATTGTGCCGGTCGGCGATCTGCCAGTCGAACCGGCCGAAGATCGCCAGCTCGTCCTCCGTTTCCTCGAACGTCCCGATGTTCTGGCGGATCTCCTCCTGGGAGACGCCGTACACACGCTGCAGGATGTCCTCGAACCGCGCCAGGCTGTCGGCCGAGCCTGGCCAGACGCCGGGCACGATCGCGAAGATCGGCTGATTCTTCTGCTGGCCGTCCAGCGACACGAAGAAATGCGCCTTGTCCCGGATGATCGGCCCCCCGGCCCGGAACCCGAACTGGTGGGACTTGAAATCCTTCGGCGGCTCTCCGTCGAACCCGTCGGCTGTCAGCGCCTCGTCCCGGCCGAAGTAGAAGGCCGACCCCTTGAAGTCGTTCGTGCCCCCCTTGGTTACCGCGTTGATGATACCGCCGGTGTAGTTGCCATACTCAATGTCAAAGCCGTTCGTGATGATCTGGAACTCCTTGATGGATTCCAGCGAGAACGTGAAGGGTATGCGTGAGGACCCGCGGTTCTCGCCGAAGAACGCGTTGTTGGCATCCACACCGTCGATCTGGACGTTGGTCGCCGAGGTGCGACCTCCCCCGAGAGAGAACTGCCCGCCCGTTGTCACCTCCGGCGTGGGACTGACAAGTCCCGAGAGGTTGATGAAGTCGGTGAAGTCGCGGCCCAAGGTGGGGAGCGATTCGATCTGCTCCTCGTCCACCAGCTCCACCACGCCGCCCTGGGTGGCATCCACCTGGTCGGCGACGACGTTCACTGCCACGGCTTCGAGCTCGACCGGAGCCAATGTCAGGCTGACGACCTTCTGCTCCCCGAGCGAAACCTCGAACGGGCCCTGCTCGACGCCCGCGAGCGGCGGGCTCTCCGCCCGTACGGTGTAACGGCCGGGCGCCAGGAATCCCGCGGCGAAGCGACCGTCGTCGCTCGTCTGCACCTGGCGGCCCCTGCCGGTCTCCACATTGCGGACGAAGACGGTCGCGTCCGCCAGCGGCGCGCCTTGGCTGTCCACCACGCGACCGCTGATCGCCCCGGTCGTCACGCCCTGCTGGGCGGCGGCCGGTGTGGAGTCCAGCGCGAGCGCCAACAGGGCACAGAGGCCGAGGATGATCGCGCCGCCGCTACCTACCACAGATCGATTCACCGTGGCTCCTTTCGTGGGGGATGTGGAGTGCGAGAGATGTTGCCAACCTATGACCCGCTCGCGCCCGCTGTCAATTCCCCTGACCCGGACGTCCCCCGGCGCGGGAGACGCTTCCCGCGTCATCGCGGCACGGTGTCCTGCAGCTCGTCGAGGGGGACCGCCTGGGTCAGGACTTCCACGCCGGCGATATCCTTGATGCGAAACACGATCGTCGCCGGGTCGGCTCGCGTGTCGATGTCGAGCAGACCATAGTTGGGTCCCGCCGAGTAGCCGGCGACGCGGATGGGATTTGGCTGCTTGAGACCGTCGGGAAAGAACCGGTTGGCGGCGGGCGACGCGGTCAACTCGTAGAGCGGGTAGCTGCCCGGGCGCTCCCAGCGCATCAACTCCGACAGGTGCCGGTCCCCCGAGACGAACACGACCCCGCCGATCCGGCGGTCGCGGATCCAGTCGAGCAGCTCGTCCCGTTCGTGGGCGAAGTGGTGATACCCGTCGTATTCGTGGTAGTCGGCCAGCACCTGGATCCCCAGCGCGACGATCTTGAGGCGCGCGTCGCTGGCGGCGAGGCGTTCCTTGAGCCACTCCTTCTGTCCCGCGCCCAGCAGCGACTTGCCGGGACCCTCCGTGGTTTCTTCGGGATCGCGCCAGTACCGTCCGTCGAGCAGGAAGACCTCGACGTCGCCGGCCTCGAAGCGGCTGTAGATCCCGTCCGGCCCGTCCGCGCCGTAGGAGGGATTCGCCCAGAACGACTCGAACAGGCGGGCGACCGCATCGCGGAGGGGAAAGCGGCGATCGGGAGCGCCGTCGGCGTAATCATGGTCGTCCCAGATCGCGTACTGGGCGGCCTGGCGCAGCAGCGGCTGGAGCGTCGGCAGCCCGCGAAGCGCCGCGTACTGGCCCGCCATCGTGACCGGGCTCTCCCAGTCGCCCGGCACGGAATCCCCGTGCGCCTCGAAGTAATTGTTGTCGCCCAGCCAGAGCACGATGTCGGGGCGATCCGCGGCGACCGCCGTCCAGATCGGCTGGAGCGAGTCCCACGCCGTCCGGGCGCAGGAGACCAGCGCGATCCGCAGTCGGGTCGGCTCGCCCGGCGGGGCGAAGGTCGTGAACGTCGCGGCGCGGTCGGCGCCGAGCGGGCGGCCGTCGAGCTGGAAGCGGGCGGTATAGCGCGTCCCGGCCTCCAGCCCGTCCACCGTTGCGACGCCCGTCCCGTCCGGGTTCAGCGCCGTTTCCTCATCCTCGATGCCGCCACCCGGCTTGGCGATCACCGCCCGCAGGCGGGCCGCACCGGGCGCGCGGATCCAGAACGTCACCGCGTCGTCGGTGGTGTGGCCCACCATGGGCCCCAGCAGTCCCGGCGCCGCCGGGTCGAAGGGGACCTGCGGCGCCGGCACATCGGGGGTCGCGTACGCCGGGGTCGCCGCCTCGGCCACTTCGGACGGCGGCGGGGTGGCGGGCGCCGGGCGACGCCCGGTCCCGCCGGCGGACAGCAGCGCCGCCAGGAGCAGCAATTTACGGCCCATCATCCACATCGCGGCGCTCCCCGGCCTTTACGTCCTGGTGAACGAACGG
Organism: Gemmatimonadota bacterium; assembly: GCA_046262555.1. Lineage (GTDB taxonomy): Bacteria > Gemmatimonadota > Gemmatimonadetes > JACCXV01 > JAHWKZ01 > JBHENR01. Next base: position 7,125 of record JBHENR010000132.1, read on the forward strand.
CCCGCGCACTGTCAGCACGCGGGCCGTCGCAGGCGCCGGGCGAGCCGGCGCAACCGCGAGACGACGAACAGTCGCCCCGCGTCGAGCTAGTTGATCTCGTACCGCAGGCCGACCTGGGCCTGCCAGCGGCTCGAGGTGTCGAACGTCGTGAGCGGATCGGCTGCCGTGCCCGCCGCATTAAGGTTGATGTTGTCGAGGTCGAAAATCCCGCGGTTGTTGGCCACGTCCCACCCCTGCAGCTCGAGCAGATCGATGGTGGCGTTCGAGACGCCCTGGTTTCGGCCCCAATCCTCGGACAGGAAATTCAGCACGTTGAAGAGGTCGAAGACGAGCTCGGCGTGATGCCCCCGGATCGCCGGGATGTTGAAGGTGAACCGGGTGTCGAGGCTGTGCCGCCACGGCTCCTCGCAGACGTTCCGCTCGAGAATCTGCCCGCGATTCTCGTTCAGGCACGGCTCGGTCCGGATGTAGGTGTCGAGAAGCGCCCAGTCCGCCGGATCCACCAGCGTGATGTCATTGGCGTCAGTCGGGACGTAGAGCAGGTCGTTGAACCGGTTGCTGGCCACGACATTCTCGTACCCGTCGGCATTGACGTCGCCGTCGTAGACATAGCTGTACTTGTCGCCCGTGTTGGCGACGTAAAAGGCCGACCAGGTGAGCCAGGGGGCCACGTCCCACGTCCCACCGACGGAAAACTTGTGCCGCTGGAGGTAATCGGACGTCCGCAGCGGCGTGTCGTTCGTACTGCCGGCCACCGGATTGAATCCGACGTTGGAGGTGGCGATCGATGACGTCAGGCCCGAGATGTCCTCGGCGTCCGCCAGCGTGTACGATGCGCTCACCTCGAAGTTGTCGGAATACTGCTTCTGGGCCTGGAGGATGAAGTTCCAGGCCCGGTCCTGATCGCTGTTGGTGAGATCGATCACCTGGTGGAACGCCGTGGAGCGGCGGTTCGGCGTGGCGATCGACTGCTGCGGCGTCGTCCCCCGGGGCCCCGCCTTATGCGTGCCGAAGACGGGCCGCCCGCCCTGCGTGATCGACACCGGATCGTCGAAATTGACGTTCAACTCGCGATAGATGATCTGCTTGTTGTACTTGCTGTAGACGAACTCGGCCGTCCCGACGATGTTCCACGGCAGCTCGCGGTCGTCCGCCACGTCGAAGCGCCACACGCTCGGGAACTCGAAATCCGGATCGATCGTGTTGACCGCCGGCGTCGGGAAGCTGGGAGCCGCCGTGCCGCAGGCCGCCGGCTGATTGTCCGGGTCCAGCGTGAAGACCGGGATGTTCGCCCCCGAGCAGCTGAGCGTCCCGCTGAAGAGGCCGGTGTTGGTGTAGAGGTTCGAGAGCCAGACGAACGGCTGGCGACCGGTGAAGAGGCCGATGCCACCGCGGACCTGGGTCACGCCGGCGCCGCCCAGATCCCAGTTGAAGCCGAGCCGCGGCGACAGGGTGCCGTTGCCGCTCGGCATCTCACTGGTGTTCCGGCCGAACGCCTCGACCGCCTCGACCGCCTCGTTCCGGATCGGATCATCCAGCATCGTGGGCAGGTCGTAGCGGAGTCCCGCCGTCAGGACGACGTCGTCGATGCCGGTGTACTCGGTCTGCCCGTAGACCGAGAAGTTGTTCACCGAGAACCTGGCGTTCGGGTCGTCCACGTCCGGATGCAGCACGTTCCGCCGGAACGAGGCCGGTGTCCCGGCCTGGAAGGCGGCCAGATTGCTGAACGTCCACTCCCCGGTGATTCCCGAGAGGAACAGGTTGCGAAACTTGAAGATCTGATCCTGCACCCCGAGCGTGATGCGGTGATCGTCGCCGAGGCCGAAGCTGAAATTGTCCTTGATCTCCCACGAGTCCTGGTCCAGCGAGTTCGCCTGGCTGAAGAACTCGGACCCCACCTGGACGGTCGAGGTGCCGCTGCCGTCGGGGTCGGCGAGGCCGCGGATCAGGAGCTGGGGGAAGAGCGTCGCGGGGGTCCGGCTGTCGCGGATCCTGGTGTAGCCGAACGTCAGCTCGTTGAACGCATCGCTGCCAAACGTCGAGTTCATGGCGGCGACGAAGGAGTGCGTCTTCGACTCGAAGAAGTAGAAATTGGAGTCGAAGGAGTAAAACGAACCGCCGCCCCGGTTCTGAACGTTGTCGTCCTCGGCGCTGACGTAGTTGTGGCGCAGCGTCAGCAGATGGTTCTGCGACAATTGGGCGTCCACCCGGCCGAAGAAGTTCGTGTTCGGGTTCTCGACCGTGACGGCGCCGAAACCGCCGCCTGACACGCCGAGCTGCTCCAGCTTGGCGTTGATCGCCTGGGCGTCCGCCTCCGCCAGGTGCGTTTCCTCCGGCGTCGTGACGCCGATCGCCACGTCGCCGCCGGGCCGCGTGGACTCCTCGATCTCCGCCGCGGCGAAGAAGTGGACCCGGTCTTTGACGATCGGCCCGCCGAGCGTCCCGCCGTAGAGCTTGTTCTCGAATTCCCCGAACGTGATATCCTCGCCGTCGACGGTGAGGTTCTCGCGAACGAAGTCCTGGTCGCGGTAGTAGCCGAACGCCGACGCCTTCCACTCATTGGTGCCCGTCTTGGTGACGGCATTGACCAGGCCGCCGGTGAAGCCGGACTTCCGCACGTCGTAGGGCGCGGCGGACACCTGGTATTCCTTCACCGCCTCGATCGAGATCGAACGCGCCCCAGCCTGCCCGCCGGGCTGGCCGGTGGAGCCCAGGCCGAAGAGGTCCTGGGTCACGACCCCGTCGAGCTGGATCGAGTTGAAACGGTTATTGGAGCCCGCCAGGGAGGTCGAGCCGCCTCCGGCGCCGGACAGCGGCGAGGTGCCGAGGAAGTCGGTGAAATTGCGACCGATCGACGGCCGGTTGGCGATCATTTTTTCGGTGACCAGCGTCTGCTGGCCGGTGCGGCCGGGATTGATGATCTGGCCCACTGTCGGATCCACCGTCACCGCCACCGCAGCGAGCTCGACCGCCTCGGGGCGGAGAGCGAAATCGAGCGGCAGATTCTGGCCGAGGGTCAGCTGCAGGCCCTCGCGGATATCGACCCCATAGCCCAGCCCGCTGGCCTCCACCCGGTACGGCCCGCCGACCTGCAGGCCGGACACGAAGTAACGGCCGGCGTCGTTGCTCACCGCGCCATTGGCATAGCCGGTGGATGCGTTGACGACCTGCACCACGATGCCTTCGACCGGCGCCCCGGTCTGCGAGTTGGTGATCGTGCCGCTGATGGCGGCCGTCGTCACGCCCTGGGCGGCGAGCGGCGCGGCATGCCAGGCAAAGGCGAGAAAGGCCAGCCCGGCGAGCGCGGGTCCGGCGAGCAGACGCAGAGGTCTCATAAACCACCTTCGGAGTCAGGGAAAGGGCGCGGATCGGGCACGGGTTGTCTCGGCTTCACGCCGGTCAGCCTGACCGGCCTGCAAACGTATTCTGGCGCATCGCACCGGGCGCCGCAAGGAAAATCTTTCAGTCGATCGAGAACACCATCGTGACCACGGCAGTGATGTCCTTCTCCAGCGATGACGTGTCGTTCATCCCGTAGTCGGACACTTCGACACTGTAGGCGGGGGTGATCTGGAGGACCCCCATCCGGGCGGAGCGGATCCCGCCGATCTGGCTGCCGGTCGCCTCGGCGATCTGCTGGGCCCGGGTCTTGGCGTCACGCGCCGCCTCGGCCAGCATCTTCACCTTCAAATCGCCGATCCGGGTGTAGAGGTACTCCGGCTGGTACGACTCCAGCGCGATCCCCTGATTGATCAGCTCGGTCGCCTCCCGCGACACGCGGGTGATCCGCTCGACGTCACGCGAGCGGATCTCCACCCCCTGCTGCAGCCGGTACCCGACGATCTCGCTCAGCTCCATTCCGTCCGGACTCAGGGGATGGAGCGCGATCGTCTGGATCGACGTCTCGATGATCTGATCCGCCGGCACTTCCTTTTCGGCGAGGTAGCGCCGCAGCGTCGCCATGCTCGCCTTCAGGTCGGCGTAGGCGGTGGCAAGGTCGCCCGACTGGTGGCTGACGTAGCCGCGCCAGATGATCATGTCGGAGGTGATCTGCTGCTTGGCCGACCCCGTCACGGTGATCGCTTCATCGTTCTTGACGCGGATCACGGCGTGAGCTCCCAGCGCCGCGGCCACGATGAGGGCGACGCCCAGGACGAGGGCCGAGAGGAGCGGCTGGTGGTCGCGGACGACGGGCATGGGGTACCGCGCAACCTAGCGCCCCGCGGGGGCCCGGGAAAGGCGGCCGCCAGGCGGCTCGACAGGGACGGTCCGGCCGACTACTCTGACGCCCGGCGTCACACAATCGTCACACCTGGCTGCGTCCCCCTTTCCTCCGGAGGCCCGATGTTCCGACGGCTGCTCCCGCGCGAAACCAGCTTCTTCGATTTCTTCGAGCAACACGCCGCCACCACGGTCCGGGGCTGCCGGGAGTTCCTCGAGCTCGCCACCACCAGCACCGACATCCCGGCCCGCGCCGTCCGCATCAAGGCGATCGAGAGCGAGGCCGACACCATCACGCACCACTGCGTCGAAGCCCTCCACAAGACCTTCATCACGCCGATCGAGCGGGACGACATCCACCGCTTGATCTCGCGGATGGACGACATCATGGATTTCGTCGAGACGGCCGCCGACCAGTGCGCGCTCTATAACATCGAGCAGATGACTCCCGAGGCGCGCGGCCTGGCCGAGGTGCTCCTCCGAGCCACCGAGCAGGTCGAGCTGGCCGTCAAGGGGCTCCGCGATCTCAAGCATGCCGAGGCGATCTCCGCCATCTGCATCGACGTCCATCGGCTCGAGAACGAGGGCGATCAGCTGCTGCGCAAGGCGGTGGCCAAGCTGTTCGATGGCGCCAGCGACCCTATCACGATCATCAAGTGGAAGGAGATCTACGAAAACCTCGAGAATGCCACCGACATGTGCGAATCCGTCGCCAACGTCATCGAGGGCGTCATCCTGGAGAACGCCTGAGCATGGACCCGGTGTGGGTGCTCGTCATCATCACCGTCGCCGTCGCGCTGGCGTTCGACGTCATCAATGGCTTTCACGACGCCGCCAATTCGATCGCGACGATCGTCTCCACCCGCGTCCTCCGTCCCCAGTATGCCGTCCTATGGGCCGCCTTCTTCAACTTCATCGCCATGTTCGTCTTCGCCCCCAAGGTCGCCAACACGATCGCCAAGATCGTCAGGATCGAGCCCGGCGATCCGGACTTCGTCTGGGTCGTCCTGACGGGTCTGATCGGGGCCATCGTCTGGGATCTGCTGACCTGGTGGTGGGGCCTGCCCACCAGCTCATCCCACGCCCTGATCGGCGGCTTCGCCGGCGCCGGCGTCGCGCACGCCGGCTGGGATGTGCTGAACTGG
>JBHENR010000133.1:0-5318 GCA_046262555.1 Gemmatimonadota bacterium
GCGCATGGCGGGTCAGTCTACCGTTCCCCTGAAGCTCAGGCGAGCAGTGCGTCGAGGCGCGCGGCGATGCATTCGGCGTCACCCGGAAGGAGGGTGCGCACGTCCAGCCACACCGCGTCATCGGCGACGCGGGCGACGATGGGCGGGTCGCCCTCCCGCAGCCTGGCCTCGAACGCGGCGGGCGAAAGCCCGTGCGGCACGACGCGGAGCGCCCAGCCGGGGAGCTCGATCTCTGGCAGCGAGCCGCCACCGGTCCGGCCGGCGTGGGGCGCGACCGTGACCTGCGCCCGGACGATTTCCTGCAACGCGGCCTGCAGCGCGTCCGCCCTGCGGCGGAGGGCCGCCGGCTCGAGCGAAACCATGGCGCGCACCGGCACGGCGTCCGGTTCGGTGAGCGCGATCCGCAGCGTCGCCTCCAGCGCCGCCAGCGTCAGCTTGTCCACCCGCAGCGCGCGGAGCAGCGGGTTGGCGGTGCAGCGGGCGATCCATTCCGCGTCGCCGCAGAGCAGGCCCGCCTGGGGCCCGCCCAGCAGCTTGTCGCCGCTGGCGCAGACCAGCGCGGCGCCCGACGCCAGCGCCTGCCGGACGGTGGGTTCGCCCGGCGCGGCGGGCAGCGGGTCGAACAGACCTGACCCCTGATCATAGAGGACGGGCACGCCCCGGGCGGCGCACACCGCGCAGAGCTCGTCGAGCGCGACGCTGGCGACGAAACCCACTTGGGAAAAATTCGCCCGATGGACCTTGAGCACGGCCCCTACGTCCCCCGCCAGCGCCCGCGCGTAGTCATCGACGTGGGTGCGGTTGGTCGACCCGACCTCCACCACGTGGGCCCGGCAGCCGGCCAGGATCTCGTGGACCCGGAACCCGCCGCCGATCTCGAGCAGTTCCCCGCGCGAGATGATCAGGTCGCGACCGGCCGCCAGCGTGTCCGCCGCGAGCAGCAGCGCGGCGGCGTTGTTGTTCACCACCAGCGCGTCCGCGGCTCCCGTCAACAGGCGCAGCAGCGCGGCGGCGTGGCGATAGCGGGAGGACCGCTCTCCCCGATCCAGATCGTATTCCAGCGGGCTGTACCGCGCGCCCGCCAGACGGACCGCGTCGAGCACCGGCTCGGCCAGCGGGGCGCGGCCGAGATTGGTATGGATCACCACGCCGGTGGCGTTGATCACCCGGCCCAGCGCCGGCTGGAGGAGGCGCGCGAGCCCCGCCGCCCACTGGACATGAACCGCCTCGCGCACCGCGCCGGCATCCGCAAACGCCGCCGGATCCGTCCGCACGGCGCCGCGGATGTCGGCCAGGGCGGCGTCGAGCGCCGCATGCTCCAGCCGCTCGCCCGCCGCAAGGGCGCGGACCGCGGGCGGCGGCTCCGCGCGGCAGACGTGCACCGCCGGCAGCCAGCGGAGCGCCGCCTCCACCGCGGTCAGGGCGGCCACGGCACGGGTTGGGCGATGAAGACGGCGGGGCCTTCGTATTCGGCGAGAAAGGTGAGGCCGCCCTCGGGACGCGACGGCCGGCCGCTTGCGTTCCCCACGCCCACGATCTCGATCCGGTAGATCCGGCCGGCGCGGAGCGGCTCGGTCGGCGTGATGACGAGTTCCGCCGGAGCGCTCCGTTCGACCGTGTCGATGGCCAACCGGCGCGCCCGCACGTCCGTGAGGGGCAGCGCGTCGAGCGGCGCGCCGCGGGAGCGCAGTTCCGGTGCGCCCTCGTACAGCCGCACCATCTGGGCCGTCAGCGGCGCATCGGCCGCCAGCTCATCGTCAAAGCCCGCCAGCAGCCGGCGCGATTCCGGCATCGTGACGCGGGCGATCAGCGGCGCGGTCGTATCCATCACCGCCAACCGGTAGGTCGCTTCGTGCGACCGCTGTTCGGGGCTCAGGACGAAGGTATCGCGCGTCCCCGGCTCCTCGGTCATCTGCCACCCCTCGGGACGCACCTTCTCCTCCCAGACGGTGGCGACATAGGACCCGTACGCCACCGCTTCCAGCGTCACCAGGCCCTGCGAGTCCGCCACCGCATTGTACTCCAGATCGGCTGCATCATCCTCCAGGTGGAGCCGCGCCAGCGCCGAAGGCACGGTGTCGCGGACGATGGTGGCGCGGACCAGCGACAAGGTGATGGGTTGCTCTCCGCCAACCGCGAACAGGATCGTGCGCGACTGCGTCGTGCGATTGCCCTCGCGATCCTGGAGGCCGGGCCGGAGGGTCACCGTATACGTCATCCCGGTCCGGAGCGGCGCGCCCGGCACCAGGGTCACCCGGTCCTCGTCGAGCTGAATATCGAAGGTGGGCGAGTCGGGATTGACGACGATCAATGCCTCGAGCTCGCGCAGCTGCCGGTCATCGATCGGCTCATCGAACCGCAGCCGGATCGCCTGATCCGGCGTGGCATTGACCGCCCGGTCGGCCGGTTCGCTCTCGACCAGGACCGGGGGGGCGCGATCCTCCGGCCCGCCGGGGGGGAACCCCTCGCTGGCACAAGCAAAGCAGAGCCCCACCGCCGCCAGCCAGACGCTTCCAGCGCGGCGGGCGGCGCGTCGGGCGGCGCGTCGAACGGCTGCGCCGGCTGAGCGACGCGTCACGAGGCGCCGGCCTCGAGGCCCGCACGGAGCCGCGTGAGTCGCTCCAGATCCCGCTCGAAACGCTCCGCCTTGGCGCGCTCGCGAGCGACCACGTCCGCCGGGGCGCGCGCCATGAACCGGTCATCGGACAGCCGGACGAGCGTGCCCCCCAGCAGCGCCGACACGCGCTCGGCCTCGCCGGCCAGCCGGGCGCGCTCACGTTCCAGGTCCACCAGATCGGCCAGCCGGACGGCCACCTCCACGCCGCCCCGCACGACCTGGGTCACGTAGCCCCCCGCCGCCGGGGCGCTCGCCTCGATGCGCGACGCACTGGCGCCGGCGAGACGCGCGATATCGGCGGCGTGGGGCGCCAGGGCGGCCTGCATCGCCGGGTCAGCGGCCGTGATGATGAGGGGCGCGCGGCGGGACGGCGGAACCCCGTAGCCGGCGCGCAGGTTGCGGACCTCGCTGATGATCAGTTGCATCGTCGTCATGAGTTCCGCGTCGGCGGGATAGTCCCATCCCGCCGCGGCCGGCCAGGGCGCCACCAGGATGGAGTCCGACGGCCGCAGCGCCTCGGGCAGATGCTGCCACAGCTCCTCCGTGATGAACGGCATGACGGGGTGCCACAGCCGCACGATCCGACCGAGCGCCTCCAGCAGCACACTCCGGAGGACATCCCCCCGGGGTCCGTCCAGGTGCGCCTTGGCCCATTCGATGTACCAGTCACAGAGGTCATGCCAGAAGACGTCGTAGACCGCCGTCGCGGCCTCGTCCGGACGGAAGGAGGCCAGCGCGGCGTCGACAGCGCGGCCCGCGACGTCGAGCCGGTGCAGCATCCAGCGGTCGACTGGACCGGTCGCCGCGCCGGCGATTCCCTCCGGGGCGAGCGGCAGCGGCGCGAAGTCCGCCGGCACGTTCAGGAAAATAAACCGCGCAGCGTTCCACAGTTTGTTGGCGACGTTCCTCCCGTGGAGGAAGTCGGCCGGGGCCAGCCGCAGATCGGTGCCGATGGGCGCGGCAGCCGCCAGCGTGTAGCGCAGCGCGTCCGCGCCGTGCTCGGCGATCACGTCGCGCGGATCGATGCCGTTTCCCAGCGACTTGGACATGCGCCGGCCCTGCTCGTCGCGCACCGTGCCATTGATGACCACGTCGTCGAACGGGCAGGCGCCGGTGCTGTAGTAGCCGGCCATCACCATCCGCGCCACCCAGAAGAACAGGATCTCCGAACCGGTGACCAGCGTCTGGGTCGGGTAGAAGGTCCGCAGGTCCGGGGTGTCGTCAGGCCAGCCGAACGTCGAGAACGGCCACAGCCAGGACGAGAACCAGGTGTCCAGCACGTCGGGGTCCTGCTCCAGCACCCCGTCGCTGCACGCCGGGCAGGCCGCCGGATCCTCGCGGGCGGCGAATACGTGGCCGTTGCCGCAGGTCCAGACGGGGATCCGGTGCCCCCACCAGATCTGCCGCGAGATGCACCAGTCGCGCACGTTCTCGAGCCACTGGGCATAGACCTTTCCCCACCGCTCCGGGGTGAGGCGCAGCGTGCCGTCACGGAGCGCGGCCAACGCCGGTTCGGCGAGCGGCCGCATGCGGACGAACCACTGATCCGACAGGTAGGGCTCGATGACGGTATCGCACCGATAGCAGTGGCCGACGGCGTGGCTGTGCGGCTCGGACGCCACCAGCGCCCCCTCGGCCTCGAGCGCAGCCACCACTTCGCGACGCGCGGCATACCGGTCGAGCCCGGCGAAACGCCCGGCGGATGCGTTGAGTGTGGCATCCGGATTCAGGATGTTCATCGTCGCCAGATCGTGGCGGGCGCCGATCCAGAAATCATTCGGATCGTGGGCCGGAGTGACCTTGACGGCGCCCGTCCCGAATGCGGGATCCACGACGTCGTCGGCGACGATCGGCAGCTCGCGTCCCACCAGCGGCAGCACCGCCCGCCGGCCGATGAGCGCGGCATAACGCGGGTCGTCCGGATGGACGGCGATACCGGTATCGCCGAGGATCGTCTCCGGTCGCGTGGTCGCGATCTCGATGAAGCCAGGTCCCTCAGCGAGCGGATAGCGGACGCGGTAGAGGAAGCCCGGCTGCTCCCGCTTCTCCGCTTCCTCGTCGGACAGCGCCGTGCCGCAGCGGGGGCACCAGTTGATGATGTAATGCCCGCGATAGATAAGACCCTCCTCGAACAGCCGCACGAACACCTCGCGCACGGCGCGGGAGAGGCCCGCGTCCATCGTGAAGCGGGCCCGCTCCCAGTCGCAGGAGATGCCCAGTTGCATGAGCTGGTCGTCGATCTCGTGGCCGTAGCGCCGCTTCCACTCCCAGACGCGCTCGACGAACGCCGCGCGCCCCAGATCCCCGCGCGTCTTCCCCTCCGCCGCGAGCTGGCGCTCGACGACGTTCTGGGTGGCGATCCCGGCGTGGTCGGTGCCGGGCAGGTACAGCGCCCGGCGGCCCTGCATCCGCGCGTGGCGGATGAACACGTCCTGCACCGTGTTGTTGAGCGCGTGACCCATGTGGAGCACGCCGGTGACGTTGGGGGGCGGGATGACGATGGTGTACGGCGGGGGGGGTCCCTCGCCCGATGGCGGATGAAACAACCCCTGTGCCCGCCAGGCGGCGTACCACCGCGCCTCGAGCGCGGACGGGTCATATCGAGGGGCCAGCTCGCGAGGGGTCACGGGGTACGTTCCGGCGAAACGGGTGAGCAGGCGCGGCGGGAGAGCAGCAAGCTACCCGGCGCGCCCGCGGCGCG
>JBHENR010000134.1:0-2839 GCA_046262555.1 Gemmatimonadota bacterium
GCGGCGAGCTGCATGCCGATGGCGAGGCCGAGCTCCTCGAGGCGGGGTCCCGCTAGGAGCACCTCTGGGGCATCAACCTGTATCCCGATCGGCCGCGCGCCGAATGGCTCGAGTACGATTCCCTGATCAATATCCGCCCCTCCCGGGGCAATCGCTCCCGCGATGTCGAGGCGCCGCAGCTGCGGGAGGCGATTCGGGGCATCGTGGATCGTTGGATCGCGGAGTAGGCGCATGGCGGTGCACGCCGGGCTGGCTTCGGGACGGTGGGAAACGCTCTCGCCGGCCGAGCAGATGGGAAACATCGGCAGCGAAGTGGAACGCGCGATCCGCGCCCATCGCGCCGGTAACGGGGCGGGGTTCGAGCGCGCCTTCGAGCGGGCGCTGGAGCTGTTCGATCTGACGGCTGAGGACTCGAGGTGGCGCCATCGCCGCCTGCGGGAGCTGCGCCGGGCGCGGGAAGAGTTCTGTGGTGCCTTCGAGACCGGCACGCCCACTCCCACGGCGGGCCTGGGCGCCTACTATCTCGCGTTTGCCCTGCTCGCGCGCCGCGGGCGGTAACGCGACCGTCCGCTAGACGTCCTCCAGCGTCCCCCGGAAAATGATGCGGGCATCGCCCGCCAGCGTGGGCGCCTCGGGCAGATCGTCCCCGCCGGTCTGATGGCCTGCCTCCCCGCTCGTCGAAAAGCCGATGGTCAGGGGAAACCCGCCCGACGTCCGGACGGTGACGGGGGGATCGACCAGCCCCCAGAGGTGCGCCAGGATGGCCGAGGCGGTGGCGCCGGTGCCACAGGAGAGCGTCTCGTCCTCGACCCCCCGCTCGTAGGTCCGCATCCGCAGCGTGTGGCGATCGGTGACGGTGATGAAGTTGACATTGGTCCCGGGCGGGTTCCAGCGCGCCTCGTCCCGCAGGGCGGCGCCCGCCCCGCTGACGTCATGCGACTCGGCGTCGTCGACGAGCGCGACGACGTGGGGCGTCGCGGTGTCGAGAAATCCGACCCGCCGATAGGGGCCCGTGGCCAGGTCCGGGTAATCGAGCGTGAGGTGCCGCGGGCGGGCCAGGTGGAGGATCACCTCCGGCCGTGCGGGGTCCGGCACCGTGGCGCGTAGCGGGCCGCTGCCGGTCAGGAAGCGTACGTCGGAACCCTTGGCGGCGCCGATCAGCCGGGCGTAACGGGCGATGCAGAGCGCCCCGTTGCCGCACATCGGCGCTTCCCCGCCATCGGCGTTGAAATACCGCATCCGGAAGTCGGCCGCGGAATCCTCCTCGAGCAACAGCACCGCGTCCGCCCCGATCCCCAGTCCCCCGCGGCAGAGACCGGCGACGATGGCGCCCGCCGATGCGAGCGGAAACCAGCCGCTGCGATTGTCGAACACGACGAAGTCGTTCCCGCCGCCCGACATCTTGACGAACGGCTGGCCACGGAGCGTCGTGTCGCCGGTCACGCGGAGTCTCCCGGCGGAGATTCCGCCGCGGCGGTGCCGAGAGCCGTCGCGCGCGTCTCCCGGGCGAGCTGGCCGGTCGCCTGCCACCACCGCATGCGCCACACCATCCAGATCGCCTCCCAGATGATCCGCCGGTTCATCTTGCTGGCGCCGACATCGCGATCCACGAAGACGATCGGCGTTTCCACCACCCGAAAGCCGGCGTGCCAGGCGCGAAAGGTGGTTTCGATCTGGAACGCGTAGCCCGTCGACCGAATGGCGCCGAGGTCGAGCGTTTCGAGCACCTGGCGGCGGTAGCACTTGAAGCCACCGGTCAGATCCGTGACCGACAGGCCCGTCACCCAGCGGGCGTACCGGTTGGCGCACCACGACAGCACCAGCCGAGCCAGCGGCCAGTTGACGACGGTCACGCCGCGGAGATAGCGCGAGCCGAGCACGACATCGGCTTCGGCGGCCAGGACGAGAAACTCCGGCAGATGGCGCGGGTCGTGTGAAAAATCGGCATCCATTTCGAACACCAGCTCATAGCCCCGCTCCAGCCCCCACGCGAAACCGCGCAGGTAGGCCGTGCCGAGGCCCAGCTTGGCGGAGCGGTGGACGACGTGCACCCGGTCGCTGTGGCGCGCCAGGCCGTCGGCGAGGACGCCGGTGCCATCCGGTGACGCGTCGTCCACGATGAGGATGTCCAGCCGGGAATCCTGGTCCAGGATCTGGGGCACGATCCGGGGGATGTTCTCGCGCTCATTGTAGGTCGGGACGATGACGAGAATCTTATCCAAGGGCGCCGCGAGGGTTGGAGGGATCATCGGCGCGCAGGTCCGTGATGCCGTAGCGAGCGAGGAGCCCGGCAACGACGACGAGCTCGCAACCCGTCAGCCACAGGCGCGAGAGGATGGCTACGGCAACGGCGACGGAACCCGGAAGATAGTTGGCCAGCAGCAGCGCGTACACGCCCTCCCGCACCCCGAGCCCGCCGGGGACGAACACCGCCAGATAACCCGCCAGGTAGCCCACCGCGCAGACACCGGCGAGCGGCCAGATCGCTCCCCACCCCAGCGGCGTGGTGCTGATCACGAAGCCGCCGAAGGCGAGACAGAAGCCAAACTGCGCGGCGGTGCTCCCGGCGAGCAGCCGGACCCGCTCCGCGAGAGACAGCGGGACCGCCGCGCCGCCCTGACGGGCGAGGCGCCGGGCCAGCTGATGGAACCGTCCGAACAGCGGCGTGAACACGACGAGTGTCAGCGCCGCGGCGGCGACGATCCCGGCCGGACGCAGGACGGGAAGGGACGCCGTGGCGGCGGCGGGCAGGGCGAGGGCCGCGACCACCAGTCCGCCGCAGAGGACGAACAACTGCGCGACCAGACTCGCGCCGACGGCCTCGAAGGCGGGCACTCCC
>JBHENR010000135.1:0-4551 GCA_046262555.1 Gemmatimonadota bacterium
GTAGTGGGGATCGAATTCGGCCGCCGGTGTCTCGGTCAGCCGGCGGGTCTGCCGGGAGGCGAGGTCGAACTCGTGCAGATCGCCAGAGAGTGGGATCAGCACCCGCGCACCGTCGGGCCGCCACTGGTACCCGGTGATGCCCAGCGCCGAGAGCCGCTGCCGCTCCCGCATCGCCACCTCCTCAGCGCCGAACGTCTGCGCCGCGCCCCCCAGCAGCTCCGCCGCGCCCACCAGCCGCTCGCGCTTGCCCGTCAGGGGATCGGCGAGCCAGAGCTCGAGCACGACCTCGTCGGTGGCCGAGTCGGCGGCGGCGGGAGCGAGGAACGCGACCAGACTGCCGTCCGGCCGCCAGGTGACGCTCCGGAGTGCCGGGCCCTCGAGGCCCGGCGTGGTGAAGATCTCCTCCAGGGTGAGGAGCGCGCCCGGGTCGCGGCGCGGCGAACGGTCGGGCGTGCGATCGCAGGCGACGAACGCAACGGCCAGCAGGGAGAGAACGAGCGCGGGATGGCGTGCCATGGAGAAACGATAGCGCGTCACGTTAATGGATGCTCGCGATGGGCCGACCGCATCCCCTCCGCGACCAGCGTGGCGAGACCGCACACCATCCCCGCCGCGGTGAAGGTCCAGGGTGTTCCCGCCGCGCGCGCGAGATAGCCTGCTGCTGGATACGTCGCCAGCCACACCAGGTGCGTCACTGCAAAGTGCGCCGCATAGGCCCGGCCCCGCTCATCCGGCGCGGTGTGCGCCGCGAGCAGGCCCACCGAGGGAATCGCGATCAGCGCGCCGCCGGCACCCACCAGCGCCCAGAGCACGAGCAGCCAGCCGAACCCGGGCGCGAGCGCGCCGGGAAGGAGCGCCAGGGCGGACAGCGCCCCGCCGGCCAGCAGGGTCCGCTCGGCGGTCCGGTGATACGCCAGGTGCCGGCGCTCGGGGGTCCCCTCGGCGTCCCCCGCCGCGCCCCGGGCGAGCAGCAGCGCGGCCACGGTCGACCCCGCGCCAAACGCGCCCATCGCCAGCGCGAAGCTGCCGGTGCCGCGCCCCAGCACGTCGTGGATATAGACCACGGTCGTGACGAGGATGGCCGCGCCCGCCGCGGCCTCCGCGATATGGATGACCAGGGCACGCCGAAGGGCTGGCTCGCGCAGCAGGATCCGGGTGCCGAACGCCAGCTCGGAGCCCAGCGACCGCCAGGGAAATGACGTCGTCGGGCGCACCGCGCGCGGCACGCGGGCTCCCAGAACGAGCAGCGCCGAGATCAGGTAGCTCGCCGCGTCGAACCAGAACGTCAGCCGCGCACCCACCGCGGCGATCAGCGCCCCGCCGAGCAGCGGCCCGAGCGCGGCTTCCACGTCGAGCGCGACCCGGGACGCCGACAGCGCCCGGGTGTAGAGCCGCGGCCCCACCACTTGCGGCAGGGCCGCCTCGAACGTCGGTGTGAAGAACGCCGTCACCGCGTTGATGGCGAAGATGAGCGCGTAGATCTGCCAGACGTGGGCGATGAAAGGGAACAGCGCAAGCAGCGCGAACCGGACGAGGTCCGCGGTGATCAGCATCCGCTTGCGGTCCACCCGGTCGGCCAGCACGCCCGCCACCGGCGACACGAGAACGAACGCCAGGATGCGGAGCATCAGCGCCGTGCCGACGACCACCGTAGCGTTGCCGCCGACGAGCTGATAGGCGAACGCCGCCAGCGCCACACTGGTGATCCCGCTCCCCAGCAGCGATGTCACCTGAGCGGCCAAGAGCCGGCGGTAGTCAGGGAGGGTCGAGAGCCCCGGCGTCGTTACCCGCGGCGGCGTCATGCCCTCAAGATAGGCCCTTGCCCGTGGCTCGCGGCGAGTTAGGCTGGCCGGCATGGCCCCCGTGTCCGCAGCGGTCGAAACCTTCGACATCGCCATCGTCGGCGGGGGCCCCGCCGGGCTGGCCGCCGCCAGCGCCGCCGCGCGGCTCAATCGCCGCGTCGTCTGTTTCGAGACGGGCACGCCGCGGACCGCGCACGCCCCCCGCTACCACAATTATCTTGGTTTTCCGGATGGGTTGCCGGGCGCGGAGCTGCTGCGGCTGGGGCGCGAGCAGGTGGAAAAGTGGGGGGTCGTGTTCCGCGACGAACGCGTCGAGGCGATCGAGCCGCTGGGTGAGCCCGGCCCCGATCGCTTCGCCCTGCAAACGACCGCGGGCGCGGTGACCTGCGGCGGCGTCGTCCTGGCCACCGGGATCAAGGATCGGCAGCCGACGTGCGGCGATCTCTACGCCAAGACATGGGCGGGGGTCCACTACTGCGTCGTGTGCGACGGGTTCGAGGTGCGCGACGCGCGGGTCGCCGTGATCGGCCACGGCGAAGGCGCCTACGAGATGCTCTGCCTGCTGCACGAGTTCACTCCCGACCTCCATCTGCTGTTGGACGGCGAGCCGAACGCGATGCCCGCGGCGGGCCAGGCCGAGTTGGCAAAGTGGGGTGTTGCCGTCGTGGCGGACCAGCTCACGGCCTACTCCTGCGAGGACGGCGCGCAGCAGCTCACCTTTGCGGACGGTGCCGCGCGCGTGTACCCACACATTTTCGTCGCGCTGGGAGCCGATCCGAACACCGACCTGGCCCGCGCGCTGGGGTGCGCGCTGGACGAGAACGGTTACATCGAGACGGACGCGTGCCAGGCGACCAGCGTGCCGTTCGTCTACTCAGCGGGGGACTGCGACGGCGGCCACAAGCAGGTGACGCAGGCGCTGGCGGAAGGGGAGCGGGCCGCGCTCGAGCTGGTCAAGCGGCTGCGCCAGATCGGCGACCCGGTGCCGGGAGCCGGCGCGCCGCGGCCGTCATAGCACCGCCCGGCACTGCGGGCAGGGGGCGGCCTCGCACTGCAGCGTGATGTGAGTGATCGTGAACTCCGTCTCCAGCACGTCCCGAATCCCATCCAGCACCGCCTGATGGAAGCGGGGATCGGGCACCACCACGTGGGCCGAGAGCGACACGATCCCGCTGGTGATGGTCCAGACGTGGAGATCGTGCACCCCCTCCACGCCCTCCACCTGAGCCATCGCCCCGTGCACCGCCTTCATGTCGAGCCCCGCCGGCGCGTGCTCCATCAGGATCCCGGTGGCCTCCCGGAGCAGCGACCAGGAGGACACCAGGATGAGGAGGCCGATCACCACCGACGCGATGGGGTCCGCCAGGTTCCAGCCGGTCAGCGAGATCATGAGCGCGGCGGTGATGGTGCCCACGCTCCCCAGCAGATCGCCCATGACGTGGAGCCAGGCGCCGCGCACGTTGAGGCTCTCGCCGCGCCCGGAGTGGAGCAACTTGAGACTCACCAGGTTGACCACCAGGCCGCCCGCCGCGACGCCTAGCATCAGCGGGCCCTGAACCTCGGGCGGCGCGTCGAGCCGGCGATACGCCTCGATGAAGATGTAGATCGCCACCGCGACCAGCGTGACGCCGTTGATGAGCGCCGCGAGGATCTCGGTCCGGTGATAGCCGTAGGTTCGGTGCGCGGTGGGCGGACGGCGGGCGATCCACATCGCGAACAGGCTGAGCCCCAGCGCGGCCACGTCCGAGAACATGTGCCCCGCGTCGGCCAGCAGGGCGAGCGAGTTGGTGAGCAGGCCGCCGACGAGCTCGGCGACCATGTAGCCGGCGACGAGGGCGAGGACGATCCCCAGGCGCCGGCGCAGGCCGCCGCGCGAGCCTGAATCCAGCGGCGGGGAGTGCGCGTGGCCGGCGTGTCCGCCCATCAGATGGCCTGTAGGGTGCGGCGGCGTCGTCACCAGCGCCGCAGCGCGACGGTGAGAGAATCCATGAGGGGAAAGTATCCCGAATGGACTCCGCGATGTCGAGGAGCGGTTGCTTGACGATCCCCAGGGGACACGTACCTTCGGGTGTCATGCGTCATCGTGCCGTCGCCAGCGTGGCCCTGCTCGTGCTCCTCTTCGGGGCGCTGGGGGTGCCCTGCCTGGCGATCAGCCGGGCGCAGGCGCAGGCCCCCGCCGACCACGCTGGCCCCTGCGAGACGCCGGACGCCGCCGCGACGAAGATCCTCTGCGCCGCGCCGACGCTGCTGGCCTCGCTGCGGGCACCCGGCGCGGCCCTTCCCGATCCGAACCTGCTCGCGATCCCACCGGTGACGGCGGAGGCGATGGCCAACGGGCCGGCGTTCGACATCCCGGCCGCGCTCCGCATCCACGCGCCCCCCGGCACCGCTCCGCCGCACTACCTGCTCCATAGCGCCTTCCTGATCTAGCTCCCTCCGCCGCGCGATCTCTCGGGGATCCGGACGCCGTGCGTCCGGGCCCGAACCCGTTTCCCGATCGTCTGCGCTCGCGGAGGTCTGTATGAACAAGTGTCTCACACGCGTGATGTTCGCCGGGCTCGTCCTCGGCGCTTTGGCGGGCGCGCGCCCGCTTGCCGGGCAGGACGCCGCGCCGTCCGAGCTGCCCGCGCTCGTTGCCGCCGCGCGCGCCGGCAATCCCGACATCCGGGCGGCGGGCGAGGCCGTGGCCGCCGCCCGCGCGCGCGCCGGCGCGGCGGGGGCGCCGCCCGACCCGCGCCTGGGCGTGGGC
>JBHENR010000136.1:0-4667 GCA_046262555.1 Gemmatimonadota bacterium
TGTGTATGCAGCGGGTTCGGGAGGCGGCGGTGGAGATTGCTGAGGTAGGTGGTGGGGTGCGGGTGGTGGGGGAGATTGGGGTGGGGATTCTTGTGTTAGTGGGGTTCGGCAGGGAGGAGTCGGCGGAGGGGATTTCCTGGATGGCCGGGAAGGTGGCGGATCTGAGGATATTCGGTAGGGATGCGGTCGATGGCGGGGGGTTCGAGAGGTCGGTTAGGGAGGTGGGGGGAGAGGTGCTGGTGGTGAGTCAGTTTACGTTGTATGGAGAGGCGCGGAAGGGGCGGCGGCCGGATTTCGGGAGGGCGGCGCCGTATGGGGAGGCGGAGGCGTGGTACAAGTTATTTTGTGAAACGTGCCGGGTGGAGCTGCCGGGGCGGGTGCAGACGGGGGAGTTCGGGGCGTCGATGGCGGTGCGGCTGGTGAATGACGGGCCGGTCACGCTGTGGCTGGAGCGGTGACGCCGCGGCTGGTGCTGGCGTCGGGGAGCCCCCGGAGGCGGCAGATGCTGGAGCAGCTGGGGTTGGCCTTTGTCGTCGTGCCCGCTCCGCCGGCGGTCGAGGCGCCGTGGGATGGCGCGACGGCGCCCGTGGTGTATGCCCGGCGGACCGCCGCGGCGAAGGCGGCCGCGGTCGCTTCAAGCCACCCGGAGGCCCTGGTTCTCGGCGCGGACACGATCGTCGTGGTGGAGGGGGATGTTCTCGGAAAGCCGGCCGATCGGCGGCAGGCCGCCGCCATGCTCCGCCGCCTCTCGGGCCGCACCCACACCGTCCACACGGCGCTGGCGATCCGGGCGTCCGGCGGCCGGGAGGCCCAGGGGGTGGAAACCACCACCGTCCAGTTTCGCGACCTGTCCGAGGCCGACATCACCGCCTACTGCGCCACGGGGGAGCCGGACGACAAGGCCGGCGCCTACGCTATCCAGGGGTGCGGTGCGACGCTCGTGGAACGGCTCGAGGGGTGCTACTACAACGTGCTGGGCTTTCCCGTCACGCTGTTTCTGCGGCTGTTGACCCAGGTCGGCCATCGCTACGAGTTCCCGGGCAGAATCCGCACCGCCGGCCGAGGTGTCAGCCATGAAGTTGCATAAGGTGAAGGCGGTCGCGGGCAGGTCCCCGGGGAGGCCAGCGCTCCACTTCGCGGAGCCTCCTCGCGGTTTCGCCGCTGCGGGGTCTCCGCTCGCTCCGCGAGATGGCCTCCCCGGGGACCTGCCCGCGACCACCCCCAAAACACGACGCGTCATGTCAGAGACCTGAGCGACGATGCCAATCGACACGATTTCGTGGCAGGGCGATCATGTGCGGATGATCGATCAGACGCGCCTGCCGGGGGAAAAAATCGAGATCGCCATCCGCACCGTGCCCGAGATGGTCGAGGCGATCCAGAGCCTCCGGATCCGCGGGGCGCCGGCGATCGGCATCGCGGCGGCAATGGGGCTGGTCGCGGCGCTCGCGCCGCATCGCGACGACGCTCCCGAAACGTTCCGCGCCCGGCTGGCGGCGGACGCTGATGTGCTGGCGGCGTCGCGACCGACGGCCGTCAACCTGTCGTGGGCGCTCGGGCGCCTGCAGGCGGTGGCGGCGGCTGAGCCGGCGCTCGCCCCGCCCGTGCTCTGGACGCGGCTCGAGGCGGAGGCGCTTGCCATCTGTGACGAGGACGTGGCGATGTGTCGCGCCATCGGCGAGGCGGCCCAGGAGGTCATTCCGCAGCGGGCGGGGGTGCTCACCCACTGCAACGCCGGCGGCCTGGCGACGTCGGGCTACGGCACCGCATTGGCCGGGATCTACGTCGCCCGCGAGCGGGGCAATCGGGTGCGGGTCTACGCCGACGAGACCCGGCCCCTGCTCCAGGGGAGCCGGCTGACGGCCTGGGAGCTGATGGAGGAGGGCGTAGACGTGACGCTCCTCTGTGACGGCATGACGGCCAGCACGATGGCGACGGGAGCGATCGACCTGGTCATCGTCGGCGCCGACCGGATCGTGGCCAATGGCGACACCGCCAACAAGATCGGTACCTATGGCATGGCGCTGCTGGCCCGGGCGCACGGAATCCCGTTCTACGTCGCGGCGCCGCGGACGACCTTCGATTTCAGCCGCGCCACCGGGGCCGAGATCCCGATCGAGGAGCGCGATCCGCGGGAGGTGACCCATGGCTTCGGCGTGGCGACGGCGCCGGAAGGGGTTGCGGTCCTCTGCCCCGCCTTCGACGTGACGCCGGCGCGGTTGATCGACGGTTTTCTCACCGATGCCGGGCTGCTCCGGCCCCCGTACGAGACGTCGCTACAGGCGGTGCGTTCTTGACGCATGGTGGAGCGGCGGCTATTTTGAAGTGCTGCGCTATTCTCAAGGTGCGCAGGGCACGGCCCTTCCCCATACGGAGCCCCAGATGACGACTCATTCGGTTACCCCTGATCAGATCCGTCGGCACTGGTATGTGGTGGATGCCGATGGGGCGACGCTCGGTCGGCTGGCGAGCCGGATCGCGCAGATCCTGCGCGGCAAGCACAAGCCGATCTATACGCCGCACATGGACACCGGGGACCACGTCGTCGTGATTAATGCCGAGCGGGTGCTCCTGACCGGGAAGAAGCTCGACCAGAAGCGGTACTACCGGCACTCGGGCTATCCCGGGGGCCTCAAAGAGACGCCGATCCGCCGCATGCTCGAGACGCATCCCGAGCGGGTTGTCGAGTTCGCGGTGTGGGGCATGCTGCCGAAGGGCAAGCTGGGGCGGCAGATGGTGCGCAAGCTGCGCGTCTACGCCGGCGCGGCGCACCCGCACGCGGCGCAGCTGCCGATCGCGCTCGACATCGATTCGTGGCCGCCGCAGACGCAGCACGATTTCTAACCGAAGCAGCGGAGTCAGAGCTTTCATGGCGAAACAGGCAACCGGCGTAGGACGGCGGAAGACGGCCGTGGCCCGCGTCTATCTCCGGCCCGGCAAGGGCGCGTGGCATATCAACGGCCGGTCGCTGGCCGACTACTTCCCGCGCCTGCTCCACGCCCAGCAGTGCCAGCGGCCGCTGGAAGTGGGCAACGCCGCCGGCAACTGGGACATCCTCGTCAACGTGCGGGGCGGCGGGATCACCGGCCAGGCGGGCGCGGTGCAGCTCGGCATCGCCCGGGCGCTGGTGCGCGCCGACGAGAGTCTGCGCGGAGCGCTCAAGGCCGACGGCCTGCTGACGCGCGACCCGCGGGCGGTCGAGCGCAAGAAGTACGGCCGGCCCAAGGCGCGCAAACGCTTTCAGTTTTCCAAGCGCTAGAACGGCAGTTTTCCAAGCGCTAGAACGGCAGTTTTCCAAGCGCTAGGCACGGCAGCGCTCCACGCGCCGAGATTCAGGTAGCACCCAGCGGCCGGACGCCTCGCGCCCGGCCGACTTCTCACACCGGCGGGAGAGGCCGCGGGTGTCCGCGCCGCCCCAGGCGGCTGCGGATCGCGAGCCTCGATGAACCCGGTGGACGTCTAACCTGACTGCGGAGGTCCTTATGGCCGTCCCCGATCAATTGCGCGCGCTGCTCGAGGCGGGCGTCCATTTCGGACACCAGACGCGACGCTGGAACCCGAAGATGCGGCGCTTCATCTTCGCCGAGCGCAACGGCATCTACATCATCGATCTCAATAAGACCCTGCGGCAACTCGAGCGCGGCAAGGAACTCGTCGGCTCGCTCGCGGCGCAGGGGGAGAAGATCCTGTTCGTCTGCACCAAGCGGCAGCTGAAGGAAGTGGTCCGCGAGGAGGCCGAGCGCAGCGGCCAGTACTACGTCAGCAATCGCTGGCTGGGCGGCACGCTCACCAACTTCCGCACCATCAAGAAGAACCTCAAGCGTCTCAAGGATATCGAGCGGATGCGGGAGGACGGCACCTTTGCGCTCCTGCCGAAGAAGGAAGTCATCTCGATCGAGCGCGAGTACGACAAGCTGCACCGCAACCTGGGAGGGATCGCCGACATGGACGAGCTGCCCGGCGCGGTGTTCGTGGTCGACGCGAAGAAGGAGCGGATCGCGGTCAACGAGGCCAATAAGCTGGGCCTGCCCCTGATCGCCATCGTGGATACCAACGCCGATCCCGACCTCATCACCGTGCCGATCGCGGGCAATGACGACGCGATCAAGTCCGTGCGTCTCATCACCAGCCAGATCGCTGACGCCATCATCGAAGCCCGCGAGCAACTGGTCCGCGAAGAAGAGGCCGAACGCGCCGAGCGCGAGGCCCCCGCCGTGGAGGAGCCCGGCAGCGTGCAGCGCGCCGCGCGGGCCAAGCGGAAGATCCGCGCCCGCCTGCCCGCGGAGGCGGAGGCCGCGGTCAGCGTGGCGATTGCCGGCGACGCCGGTGAGGATGACGTGCCGGCTGCCGAGGTCGCCACGGGCACCGACGACGGAGTGGACGAATGACGATCACGGCATCGCAGGTTCAGGAGCTCCGCCAGCGCACCGGCGTGGGCATGATGGAGTGCAAGCAGGCGCTGCAGGAGGCCGAGGGCGAGATGGAGCGCGCCATCGACATCCTGCGCGCGCGCGGTAAGGCGAAGGCCGCCAAGCGCGCCGGCCGCAGCGCCGACGAGGGGCGCATCGAGGCGTACATCCATCCGGGCGGCAAGATCGCCGTCCTGATCGAGCTCAACTGCGAGACCGACTTCGTGGCCAAGACGGACGCCTTTCGCGACCTGGCGC
>JBHENR010000137.1:0-5776 GCA_046262555.1 Gemmatimonadota bacterium
GTCCTCGCTCGGGATGTTGACGTCCCGCGCCGGCACCAGACTCACCTCCCAGATCGCGTTCGAGCATTCGATGAAGTCGGTGTAGTGACCCGTGGTGGCGTCCACCGTCGCCGCGGTCTCACTCGCATTGCATTCCGAGCCGTCGGATTTCAAGGGAGTGAAGGTCGCCCCGCCTGCCGCGAACGCCGACGAGTTGGAGCGCGGCGTGGCCTCCTTGAACGGCGCCAGGCCGCCCTCGAGCACCAGGCAGCCCGCCGGCGGCGTCAGCGCCCCGACGATGGGGGCCGGCACACCCGGCGTCTGGCCGCAGTTGACGGCGTACGACGTCACCGTGTAGAAGACCGGGATCCCGTTGATCAGGCCCGGGCCGTCGGCCGGGTTCGGGAACGAGCCGCCCCGGTCGATGACCGCGAACGACAGCCCCGTGTTCGTGCCGAGGGTCTGCTCCTCGACCTCCTGGCAGACCGCCTGGATGAGGGCGCCCGTTTCGTCGAAGACGCCGATCGCTTCAACGCAGAAGAAGCCGCCGGTGATCGCGTCCGCCAGGTCGAACTGGGCGATCAGCTCGGCATCGGTCGAGGATCCACCGCGCGAGCGATAGATCCGGAAGCCCTGGAAGTCCTGGACCACAAAGGCCGGATTGAAGGCCGGGTTCGTGATCTCCTGCCCCACGATACCCGCCTCGTCGGCCGTGATAAAGCCGGTCGTCCCGCCCTGATCCCGGGATGGAATGAACACGACGGTGCCCGACTCGATGAACACGCCGGTACCGGGCGCGTCGGGGTCCGGCTGACCGCTGCCCAACCGCGCAAACGGGTCGCGGGCGACCTTGGCGAAGGGGTTGACCGCGGTGACGGGACCGGCGTCGAACACGATCGTCACCTGCTTGTCACCCGGAATAAGCTCGAAGTTCGGCTTCGGCGGTGCCGTCGGCACCACGAAGCCCGCGTCGAACGTCGCCTGGGCGGTCTGCTGCACCAGCTTGAAGTTGTCGAACGCCGGGTGCGTATTGGCGGTCGGATCGATCTCGCCGGTCGTCAAGCTCTTGTACCCCTCGGCCAGCAGCTCCGCCGGCGGGGCGCCCGAGACGGTGGCGAAGAAGATCGCCGCGTAGACTTCGACGAACTCGTCCTGCGGCAGCGTAAAGAGCCCCGATGAGGCCATGCCGCGCACGTCCTGCGGGGCCACCTCGAACACCACCTCGGTCACGTCGCCCGTCATCAGCTTGTACCACTCCTCCTTGTCGGAGGGGTCGGGACGCGCGCCGCCGTTGGTGAAGACGGTGAACTCCGCCAGGCCCACTTCCTCACCCGTGACCGGATCCTCCGGCGTCTTCAGGTACGTGATGCCGACGAAGCCGAGCGGATTCTGGAAGGCCGGCTCGTTGAAGTCCGAGTCCCAGCCGACCATCGTCTGCACGTCGGGCAGGAAGGCGATCTGGTCGTCGCCCGCGTCGCCGATGTCATGGTCGGCGGCGATCGCCACCGTGACGCCCGTCAGATCGTACGGTCCCGGCGGCTGAATCGGCGCCGTGGTGGCGTTGAGGAAGTCGGTCCGGTTGAAGATCCGGAACGCCACGAAGACGAAGTCCTGCACCAGCGGCACGCCGAAGGCAAAGGCCGTGGTGATGATCTCCGCGCCCAGGCGCTTGCCGCCGCAGTCGGCGCAGGTGCCGCCGGTGACGTCGTTGGTCGCCCAGCAGACGGTCTGGTCCGCGAAGCCCGGCAGCGGCTCGCCGGCAAACGGTGACAACGACGGGAAATCGGTGGTGCGGGTCGCGTCCACCGTGCAAGGCTCGGGAAAGTTGGCCGCATCCTCGGGGTCGGTGCTGTCCCAGAAGACGCCGGCATCGGCGCCTCCGCCGGCCGCCGAGGCGTTCGGCAGCTTGTCGGTGAAGGTCAGGGACCCGAAGGCGACCTCCGAGAACGGTCCGCCGATAAAGACCAGCGTGTCCCGCTTGCCCGGGGTCAGGCTCGGGGCCGTCGCGCCGATGTTGGGGCCGGCGCTGAAGATGTACTGGTCGGTGGTGGTGATCCAGAAGCCGCCGCCGGCAACCGACGAGCCGGACGAGCCGAGCTCGCCGACGTCAGTCAGCAGCAGGATCACGCGGTTGCGGTCCATGATGTGCCGGGCCGAGATGTGGGCGGCGAGCCCGAGTCCCCGGCCAGACGATCTGCGGCTGTTGGGCCGATCCTTGGGCAGATCGCCCGCGGCCGCGGCCACAACCCCCAGCAGCAGCACAGCGCACATCAGGCTGGTAAACCAGCCGCGCCGCCTGAAGGTGTCATACGTGTGGGTAAATGCCATGTACCCTCCTGATGGGATTCCTGCCGTGAGCCGGGTCTCCGGCCCCGCGATCGCGGGGCGGGAGACCAGCATCTCACCAGTGACGTCCTGCAGAACCACGGACGTGGCCCGGCGGTTTAACTGGCGCTTCACTCTCCTAGAACCGCAGTTCGGCGCCGAACCGGACCTGCCGGGGCGCACCGTAGTTGAACACCGAGTCGCCGCCGCAGCCGAACGAACAGCCGTCACCCGTGGCGATCAGCGCGTTGCGCAGGGTCTCCTGCGCCTCGGCCAGCTCGATCGTACCGTTGCCATCGAGATCCTGGCGCGAGAACTCATCCCGGAATTCTTCGACGATATCCGTCAACGCCAGCGGGAAGTCGGTCGCGCCGCTCCCGTCGGTCCGGAGATCGCCCGAGATCTGGGGGTTCTGATTGAGCACCGTTTCGAACCCCGTCCGATCAGGCCGCCCCGTCGTCGAATTGACGCCGACGACGTTCTGGATGTCCAGGAAGTTCTGGACGAAGGCGAACAGGTCGAGGTGCAGCGCCTCGCCGAACCCGAAGCCCTTGCTCACCCGGATATCGCCTGAGTGGACCCACGGCAGCCGGCTCGAGCCCAGGTCTTCCAGCGCCTCACTCTGCCCTTCCAGCCCGCGCCGCGTGTACGGCTCGCCGGAGCGGGCGTTGTAGATGACGTAGACGCTGAAGTCGTTGAAGACCGTCCCCATCGTCGTCCCGTCGCGGAACTCCTCCGGGAAGCGGAGGTTGAACTGCGTGTTGATCGTGTGCAGCCGGTCGAACGCTTCCGGCTGGAGCTCCGTCGGCGGCGTCAGCAGCCGGCCCGGGAACAGCGGATCGAAGTTGCGGCCGAATCCGGCGCCCGTCGCAAAGTCCGTCGGCGACGCGGTCGTGCCGCGCGCCCACTGGAGCGAGTAGGCGATATCGGTGGAGAAGTAATTCGCATACCGCTTGTTCAGCGTCAGGTCGAGCCCCTTCACGTTGCCGTTATCGCCGTTGATGTAGATCCGGCGCTCCTTGACGGCGGGGTCGATCGTTCCCGACTGGAACACGTCGAGGCGGATGGCGCCCCGGCGGTCGCGATTGTAGCCGACCACGTCGAGCACGAGGTTCTCGTTGATCAGGTGCGTGATCCCCGCCTCGAACGCCGTCGTCTCGATGTAGTCGAGGTTCGGATTGCCGTACAGGATGTTCGAGTTCCCCGCCGTCGCCGAGAAGTCGGTCAGGAACGACGAGTAGTAGTGCCGCAGCTCGGGCAGCTGATGGAACTTCCCGTAGGAGAGGCGGACCTGCGTCGCATCCGTGATCGGATGCGCCACGCCGAGGCGCGGCGAGAGCTCGGTCTGCGTCGATCCTTCAACAGTGGTCGCGTTCTGGGTGCACTGCTCGAACACCGAGATGTCACAGCCGACCACGCCCGCGAAGAGCGGGAAGTCCGCGTTCGGATCGAAGTGATCCAGCCGCAGCCCCAGGTCGATGACCAGGTCGCCGTAGTCGAGCCGATCCTGGACGTAGGCGGCGCCGATCCGCGGCTCCACATCGTAGACCTGCGCAAACGTCGCATCGGTGAACCGGACGCCGGCGGTCTCCAGCTGGATGTTGGTCCACTCGGCGCCCACCTTGCCGCGATGGACCCGGTTGAGCTGGCTGTCGAGGTCCACCCGGATCCCGTAGCGCTTCTCGTCCCGGCGGTTGAAGCCGTTAGAGAACCCCTCGGTCACGAACTGGCGCGTGACGCCGAAGACCGGGTCGGGGTTCAGCGCCCGCGTCGAGCCCACGTTCAACCGGTTCTGGTCGCCCGGGAACGCATCCTCGAAAAAGAACTTCACGTCGCCGATCCGGTAATTCAGGAAGTCGTCGTCGAACGTGTGCTCGTCGGCGGCGTCGCAGTCGGCGCCGCACTCGTCCCCGATCCGCTCCCGCATGAGGGCGGCCGTCTCGGGATTGAGCACCGGGCCCGTTGCCAGCTTCGTCTGGTGGAAGTTCCCGCGGACCTGCAGGTTCAGGTTCCGCTCCGCCGTCTGGAAGACCTCCTGGTCGTAGCCCAGGATGACGTCGTGCGTCTTGATCCGCAGACCGCCCGAGATGTACTGGAAGATGGAGACACCCGGACTGAAGAGCTCATCCTGGTCGCGCGAGAACAGGTACGTGCCCGTGAGCTTGGACGACCCGGTCAGGAAGCCTGTCAGCTTCCCCTGCAGACGCGTGCGATCGCCGCGGTTGCCGGGCAGGATCGTCTCGGTCGAGCCGCTCGAGTTGGCCACGCCGACGGCCGGGTTGAAGCCGGCCGAGCGGGGATCGATGTCGGCCGCTCCGATGACATCCATCGAGGCAAACGCCGTCAGCTTCTCGGGGATGATCGGCCCGCCGATCGAGGCCTGCAGCGAGTTGAAACCGCAGCACTTCTGCTCCTCGAAATCGTCCAGGTCGGTGCCGTCGCCATCTTCGTCCGAGTAGCCGTTGGTCGAGAACCGGCCGTCGGTCGTGAAGCGGACGTTGCCGTGATACTCCCGGCCGCCCTCACGCGTGACGATGTTGACGATGCCCGACTGGGCGTGGCCGAACTCGGCGTTGAACCCGCCCGTGATGACGTCGATCTCCTCGACCGCGTAGGTGCCGAGGTCGGTGTTCCGCTGCTGGCTGGCAAAGTCCGTCACCAGCGCACCGTCCACGTAGGTCGCCGACTCCGTGCCGCGGCCACCGCGGATGATGAGGCCGAAGCCGCTGTTATAGACGCCCGCGCCGAGAGTGATGATCTCGGCGATGCCGGTCACCGGCATGCCCTGCATCTCCTCCGACGTGAAGCGGGTCTTGGAGACGGTGTTGTCGCGGGCCACCAGCGGCTCGCGCTCGATCTCGGCGACGATGCCTTCCAGCACGACCACTTCGCTGGCGAGGGCGAAGTCGACCGTCATCGTCTGACCGGCCAGGATGCGCTGCTCGTTCGAGGTCACCTGGTAACCCAGGTACTGGGCGGTGATCCGCTGCATGCCGACGGGGACGTTGTTGATGAAGTAGTAGCCATCCTCGTTCGAAACGTTGCCCAGGTTGGTGCCGTCGATCACGACCTGCGCGCCCACCAGGGGCTGGCCGGTATCGCGATCGGTGACCGTCCCGATCACCTTGCCCGTGACCTGCGCGAACGCCGTGCTCCCGCTGAAGGCGAGCAGGGCGGCGACAACCAGGGTCAGGCCCAGGATCAGGGACGCCAACCTCGCTGTAGCCCTGAACAGACCAGGCTGCTGCATCGAGTGTCCTCCGTTAGGGTTCATTGTGGTACACAACAAACGCACCGGTCTTCCGGGACGAGCCCCGACTCGCAGACGGACAATGCCCGTTGCGAGCGGTCGCGCGTCCGGAAGCATCCGGTGTGTGGCTGAAAGGATTGGGCGCGGCTGGTGCGCCGGGACAGGCAAACAGCAATGGGTTCGAAACGTCCTCCTTCGCCGAAGGGTGTCGGACATTCGCTG
>JBHENR010000138.1:0-23610 GCA_046262555.1 Gemmatimonadota bacterium
TATCACGCGATGGCTCGCGCCGGGGCCTACTTTGGCGCCGAGAACGGACGCGTGATCAATGTGACGGGGCCCAAGCTGCTCGCCACCGCGGAGGCGTCGGATGGCACAGCGTCGACGTCGGAGGCGGTCCTGGATCCCTCGACGTGGCTTGTCGGCGCGCGGGACGGCCGCACCACCCGCTTTGGCTTTGGCGGGGACGCCACCCCCCTGGAGGCCTTCGCCGTGGAGTACGGCTACGAACATGAGGTGCCCCGCGCGCTCGATGTGGTGCTCAAGTTCGCCTATGATCCGGCACTTCTTGAGGTCCAGCCGCGTCGAACCGGGAGCGGAGGCTCGAATCTCGTGTGGCAGGCGGGACCCGGCGCCCCGGGTGAATATTGGGTGCGTCTGACGGGGACGGTGCCGGCGGGCCACGGGATCATCGGGGACTTCCCCTTCCGCTTCAAGCCAGGCGGCAAGGCCCCGGCAACCTTGGGGACCGTGACCGTGTACTATCCCGCACCATAAGATGCCGGGACGACACTCTATCCGGGGGGGGGCCGCTCCGCAGCGGCCCCGCTCGCCGCACCGCCTGGCCGTCGCGGGGAGTCTCCTCGCCGGCGTGCTCGTCCAGTGCGGCGGCTGCGACAAGGCGGGGCCGCTGGCGCCGCCGGATACGGGCTCCCCGCAGATCGCGGTCGTGTTCCCGTCTGCCGTCGCCTATGACCGGGACGGCGACGGCCTGCTGGACCTGGAGTTCGGCTTCCGCGACTCCCTGACCGGCATCGACCCGGCGAGCTTCACGCTGACCAGCGACCGCCCGCTCAAAGGGGCCGCACCGGTCCCGGCGGGCGCCACCCTGCTGGCGCACTGGGACATTACCCGCCGCGACTCCTTGGGTCTGGTGATGGAGGAACGGGTCGCCGCGCTGCTGCCGCGCGGCCGCGTCGTGTTGACGGTGGGGGCGACCGATCGCGCGGGCAACCGGGCGGTGCGGTCTTTTGCGCTCACCCTGCCGCCGGCTGCGCGCCACATGGCCATCGATATCCAGGCCACGCTGCGGCTCAGCACCGCCCTACTGGTCACACCTGATGGCCGGCGGCTGTATGTGACCACGGAGGAGGCCGGCGGGTCGGCCCTTTCGATCGTGGACCCCCAGACGCTGACGTGGCTCCGTACCGTGCGGACGCCGCTGCGCGGCCTGTCCCGCATGGCGTTCGACCCGCGCCGCAACCGGATCTACGCGATGAGCATTGATCACCCGCAACTGGGCGTGTTCGATGTCGCGAGTGAAACCTTCCTGGCGCCCATCCCGACCACGTTCCGGGGGATCGGCCTGGCGCTGAGCCCGCGCCGCGACGAGCTCTTCATCGGGCTCGAGATCGGCGGACTGACCAACGGGTTCGTGGACGTGATCGATCTGGCCCGGGGGGCGCAGGCGCGGCTCTTCAGCCTGGGCCTGCCGATTGTGATTAATCCGGATATCGCGGCCGGCATGCAGGCGCTGGCCTTCGATCCGGGCGAGACGCGCCTGTTCGCGGTGACGTCGGCGTTCGCCCAGCAGGGCTTGCTGGTGATCGACCCGGATACCGGCGCCGTGCTGGAGCAGGTCGATCTGCGCCCGGAGACGCCGGGCCGCTTCGGGGGGGCCCGCGACCTGGCGATAGACCAGGGGCGGCTGCTCGCCACCAGTACCTCAAGCCTGGGGGTCGGCCGGGTGGTCGTCACCACCGTGACGGCCCCCTCGGTCTTGCGATTCGGCGTAGTCGGCCCGTTCCGCGACCCGGTGGCGATTGCGGTGGCGCCGGATGGGCGCGACTGGGCGCTCACCATTGTGGATGGACAGGGCGGCATTCACGCCGTCGGCCTGATGGACGCCACCACGCTCGACATGCTCTGGGAGGCCCCGCTCGACCCGGCCAGCGACATCCGTCATGACATTGCCTTTCGCCCGGACGGCAACGTGTTCTTCGCGGTGGGCGGCCGCTTCAATCGGGACGGCCCCCCCCCGCCCAATGAGCTCACTGTTTATCTTCATCGGTAGCAGGTGATGTATTGAGGTGCCTCAGGCGGCCGGCGCGCGCCACTGTCAATCACGCCGCGCGGCGGGCAGCGCGCCATGTACCAGGCGGCCCTCGACCAGGGTCGCCACCACCCGCGTCTCGGGCTGGCGGAAGACGCACTGGGTGAAGCGCTCGAGCGGGTCTCCTGCCGCGTCCGGCGGCGGCTCGAGCACCACTAGATCGGCGGCCTGTCCGGGCGCCAGGCAGCCGGTCTCGCCGGCGAAGCCGAGCGCCTCGGCGCCGGCCAGCGTCGCGCGATAGAGCAGCTCCGCCGGCGGCACCGAGTCCAGGTAGGCCAGGTGGCGGAGCACGTCGAGCGGGCTGAACTGGGGTCCACCACCGACGTCGGAGCCGATGCCGATCGTCACGCCGGCGGCGCGGGCGCGCGCGAGCGGGAAGGCGCCGGACCGCAAAAAGGCGTTGGAAGTTGGGCAGCAGGCGATCGCGGCGCCGGCAGCGGCCAGTCGCTGGAATGCGCCGTCGTCGCAGTGGATGGCGTGGGCGAAGATCGCGCCCTCACGCACCAGCCCCGCCCGCTCATAAACGGACAGATAGTCATCGCAGCCGGGGAAATCCTCGCGCACGAGGGCGATCTCATCCGCCTGCTCGGCGAGGTGGGTCTGGATCCGCAGGCCAGTCGACCGGGCGGCCGCGCCAGTGGCGGCCAGCATCTCGGGCGAGCACCCGGGTGCGAACCGCGGCGTCAGGGCGTAATGGAGCCGCCCGCCGGCGGCGCCCTCCCAGGTTTCCGCCAGCGCCAGGCTGGCGCGGAGCCCTTCCTCAGCCAGCTCGCAGAGCGCCGCCGGCGCCCGTCGATCCATCAGCACCTTGCCCATGATGACCCGCAACCCGCTGGCGGCGGCTTGCTCGAAGGCGCGGCCGGTGGCCTTGGCGTGAACGGTGGCGAACACGGCCGCCGTGCCGATGCCGGCGCCGGCGAGGGCAGCGAAGAACCGCTCGGCGGTGCGGGCGGCGAGCTCGGGGTCGGAAAAGGCGAGCTCCGCCGGGAAGACGTACCGGTCGAGCCAGGGAAGGAGCGGCAGGCCGTAGCGGCCGCGCACGTCGAGCTGGGGCAGGTGCACGTGGGCGTCGACAAAGGCGGGGAGGATGAGCGCGCGGCCCGTTTGCACCGCCCGGCGCGCATCGGCGATTCCGTCGTCGGGCCCCTGGGGCCAGGCGCCGACCGCGAGCAACCGGCCGTCGGCGCCGATCTCGACCCGGCCGTCTTCCCAGGCGGCGGCGCGGCCGTCGGGGAGCGGGGTGAGGACCGGCCCGCGCAGCAGGACAGACGGCATGCGGCGCAACATAGAGCGACCCAGTTGCTTTGCCAACGCCGGGGGCGTCTCTAGATTCCCGTCGTTGTGAGCGTGCGATCCCGTCCCCCCATCGCCGTTCGCGGCGCCCGCCAGCACAACCTGCGCGGGATCGACGTGGAGTTTCCCCAGGCCCGGCTCTCCGTCATTACGGGCGTGAGCGGCTCGGGAAAGTCGTCGCTGGCGCTCGACACGCTCTATGCCGAGGGCCAGCGCCGGTTCGTCGCCTCGCTCTCGACCTACGCCCAGCAGTTTCTCGATCGATTGCCGCGGCCGGACGTGGACACGATCGAGGGGTTGCCGCCCGCGATCGCCATCGAGCAGTCGAATCCTACGCTCAGCCGGCGCTCGACCGTCGGCACGGCGACCGAGGTGTTCGACTACCTGCGGCTCCTGTTCGGCCGCGCGGGCACGTTTCACTGTCCCACGTGCGACGTGCCGGTGCGGCCGGTTTCCCCGTCCGCGGTGGCGGATCTGATCGGGACGCAGGAGGTGGGCTCGGCCTGGTACGTGACGTTCGCGCTCCCCGTCTCGCCCGCACTGACGCACGCGGTGCTGGCCGAGAACCTGCGCGCGCTGGGATTCCTCCGGCTCCTCGCGGGCGGGCGCGAGCTGCATCTCGATGAATTCGACCAATCGGAATCCGCCGCGAAGAAGCCCCGCCGCGCCGACGACCTCACCCGCCAGGGACCGCTCTTCGTGGTGGTGGATCGCATCGTGTCGGGCACGACCCCCCGCCCGCGCGTGGCCGAAGCGGTCGAGCGGGCCTATGCCGAAGGCGACGGGGAAGCGGCGCTGTTCGCCCGCGGCGCGACCGCGCCGGAGCAGGCGCTGCGGTGCAGCAACCGCCACCGCTGCGACGGGTGCGGGCAGTTATTCCCGGAGCTCAAGCCGACGCTATTCTCGTTCAACAGCCCGGTCGGCGCGTGCCCCGGCTGTAACGGGTTCGGCAATCTGCTCGAGTTCGACCCCATCCGGTTGGTGCCGGATGCGTCGCGCTCGCTGGCCGACGGGGCGATCGATCCGTGGTCCAAGCCGCGCTATGCCAGGCGGCGCGAGGCGCTCAGGACGTTCGCGCGCGCGGCCGGCATCTCGTGGACGGACCCGTGGGCGGACCTGCCGGAGGACGCCCGTGCGGTGCTACTCGAGGGGGGCCGGCTGGAACGCGTGAAGTTCGAGGGCGTGATCCCGTTTCTCGAGGGGTTGACGGTCAAGAAGTACAAGGCGTACATCCGCTTCTTCCTGCGCGGCTACCAGTCGTACCGCGAGTGTCCGGACTGCGGCGGGTCGCGACTGCGACCCGAGATAGCGTGGGTGCGCCTCGGCGAGCGCACGCTGCCCGAGCTGAGCACGTGGTCGCTGCCCCGCGTGGCCGACTGGCTGGCCAGCCTGGGGCCCGACGCGGTGCCGCTGGAGATCCTGACGCCGATTCGCGCCGAGCTCGGACGCCGGCTGGAGCTGCTGCTGGCGGTCGGCCTCGACTACCTCACCCTCGACCGGTTGACCCGCTCGCTCTCGGGCGGCGAAGCGCAGCGGATCGCGATCGCCAACGCGCTCGGCACCCCGCTCACCGAGACGCTCTACGTGCTGGATGAGCCGTCGGTCGGGCTCCACGCGCGCGACACCGACCGGCTGATCGGCCTGCTGCGCGAGCTGACCGAGCGGGGCAATACGGTGGTGGTGGTCGAGCACGACCTCGACGTCGTGCGCGCCGCCGACCACGTGGTCGAGCTCGGGCCCGGCTCCGGCGCCGCCGGCGGCGGGCTGCTGTTTTCTGGACCGCCGGCTACGCTGGCTGAGACCGACACCGCCACCGGCACCTGGCTGCGCGGCGCGGCGAGCTTGCCGGAGCGCCGGCCGCGCCCCGTGACGGGCCCCTGGCTGACCGCCCGGGGCGCCCGCGGCCATAACCTGCGGGACATCGACGTGGGCATTCCCCTGCGGACGTTGACCGCCGTGACCGGCGTCTCCGGCTCCGGCAAGTCCACCCTCGTCCACGACGTGCTCTACCGGGCCCTGGCGGCCCCCGCCGGCGAGGGGGGCGTGGCGGCCCGGATGGAGGGCGCCGAGCGGCTGGCCGGCGTGGTGCTGATCGATCAGACGCCCATCGGGCGCTCGCCGCGGTCGAATCCGGTGACCTACGTCCAGGCGTTCGACCCCATCCGCGCGCTGTTCGCCGCCACGCCCGCGGCGCGGCGGCTGGGGTTCACCGCCGGCCACTTCTCGTTCAACACCGAGTCCGGCCGCTGTTCCGAGTGCCGCGGCGACGGCCACCAGCGGATCGAGATGCACTTTCTGCCCGATGTCTTCGTGGCGTGCGACGCCTGCCGCGGCCGCCGCTACCGGCCCGAGGTGCTGGCCGTCGCCTGGCGCGGGGCGTCGATCGCGGGCGTGCTCGAGCTGACGGTGGATCAGGCGATCCAGTTTCTCGACGGCGAGCCGGCTGCCGCGCGCGGGTTGCGCGTGCTGCAGGCGGTGGGGCTGGGGTACCTGGCGCTGGGCCAGCCGGCAACAACCCTCTCGGGCGGCGAGGCCCAGCGGCTGAAGATCGCGCGCGAGCTCGCCCGCGGCGGGGCGCGGGGCAGCGGGATGGCGCGCGCGGCCGGCCGCGCCGGAGGGGCCTCCCGCGGGCGGCTCTACCTGCTCGATGAGCCGACGACGGGGCTCCATCACGCCGATGTGGGGGCGCTCGCGCGGGTGCTGGACGAGCTGATCGCGCGGGGCCACACCGTGGTCATCATCGAACACCATCTCGAGCTGATCAGCCGGGCCGACTGGGTGATCGACCTGGGGCCGGAGGGGGGGCCGGCCGGCGGGCGGGTGGTGGCGGCGGGGCCTCCCGCGGCGATCGCGGCGTGCGCGGCCTCCCACACCGGGCGGGCGTTGCGGGCGCGAGAGGAGCGGCTGGCGGCCGGCCCCGCGGGTAAGACGAAGGTCCGGCTCCGGCAGGCGGTGCCGGTGGAGGCTAGTTTCCGTTGATGCGCCTGCACTGGAGACGATGGAACCGGCCCCCGCGGTGGGTTTTCGCCCTCGGCCTTCTCGCCGCCTGCGGCGACGGCGAAGGACCGCTCGGCTTCCCCGGTGGACGCGACGGCACGGTCCTCCAGTACGTGACACCGCGGCTCCAGGTGGTGAGCGCGGGCGCCCCCACGACGGTGACGCTCAGGCTGGTGGTGCTGCGGGAGGCGCGGAACGGCGCGCTGACGCCGTTGGCGGGAGCCCGGCTGCGGGCCACCCGCGACCGCGGCCAGGGCGGGCTCGCCTCGCCGGTCCTCACCACCAATGCGCGCGGCGAGGCGACGGTCGAGATCGCGATGCCCGCCGGCGCCGACAAGACGATGGTGACGGTGGCGCTCGAGGACGACCGCCGCTCCTACCTCCCCTTCGACGTGGTGAGCGCGCCGGTCGTACCGGTGACCGTGCCGGTGGGCGCGATCCGGGAGCTCGACGTGCCGCGCGATGGGGCGCTGCTCCGGCTTGCGGTGGCGCCCGGTAGCGAATACATCGTGATTCCCCATCAGACCGACAGGGAACGCTCCGGGGTCCCCTACCGGCTGCTGTTCGCTGGCGACGCGCCGAGTCCGGGGTCGGTGGCGACGGGCGCCGCCGCGCTCGCCGAGCCCTTCGCCCGCGCCGAACTCGAGACCGAGACCGGCCACGTCGTCGCGGGCGCGATCGATCCGGGCGGGCTCGAACTGGCCGCGGGCGTGCCGGGCGCCGTCAACATCAAGTCGTGTCGCATCACCGCCGACCGGCTGGCGCCGCTGCGGTACCGCGGCCGGAACGTGGCGATCTACGTGGACGCGCCGTTCGATGCCCACCAGGCGCGGATCGATTCGCTGGGACAGGCGTTCGACGATGACATCGTTCCCACCAACACGGCGCTTTTTGGCCAGATGTCGGATCTCGATGGAAATGGATTGGTCTATATCATCATGTCCCCCGAGCTGCAGGATCACGGCGGGTCCTATTGCGATTCGATCCGCAACGTGCGGGTCGAGGCCTTCTACGCGGCCTGGAATCCGACCGACCCGATCGATCGCCCGCTGGCTACGCTGGCCCACGAGCATCAGCACGTGATCAATGCCGGGCACCACTTCCGGACGCGGGGGGATATCGGCGACGAGCGCTGGCTGAACGAGGGGATGTCGTATGCCGCCGAGGGACTCCACGGCTACTGGGCCGGCGCGCTCGTCCGGGTGTGGCAGTTTCTCAATGGGCAGAATACCGGCCTGTCGCAGTTGCCGCTTGAGTACGCGACCGGGTTCAACGACGAGTACATGATGTTCCTGTTGTATCTGCGCGACCGGTTTGGCTCGGGGACGTATCTCGCCCTGGGGTTGAGCGGCCGCAAAGGCGACTCCAACGTCGAGCGGGTGACGGGCGTCGCGTTCGAGGATCTGCTCCGCGACTGGTTCGTCGCCAGCGCGATCTCGAACCGCGGCGTGACCGACGATCCGCGCTACAACTATACAAGTATCAATCTGCACGGCATGGCGGCCGAGATCGCCGCCTGCCGCTGCATTCCCCTGACGCGGTTCGGCGGCATGGCGCTGGAGCCGCTGCTCCTCTCCACCCCGTTCGACGTGCTGCGCAGTCTCGATCGGGCCGACGCGGACTACTACCAGCTCGTGCCCGCCCCCGGCGCGGGCGCCCGGACGATCGATCTGTACTACGACGCCTACGGACGCCAGACGGTGGGCTTGATCCTGGTGCGGACGCGCTAGCCCCGTGACCCCATCCAGCTGGGACGCCGGAAGCGACCGCCTGGCGCCGTTCCTCTCCGCCCGCGGGCGGGCGGCGCGCATGCCCGACGGCATTCGTGTCTGGGGGGAGCGCGCGGCGCGCGCCGGGGCGCTCGACGCGACGATGGGGGTGATCACCGGGTCCGACGGCGGCATCGCGTTCCTGCCCCAGGTACGGGCGGCGTTCGCCGACTGGTCACCCGGCGAGGTGTTTCCCTACGCCCCGGTGGCGGGGGTGCGCGCCTTCCGGGACGGCTGGCGGCGGTGGCTGGCGGGGAAGAGCGCGGGGGGTGACTTCGCCGCCGCCGCGCCGCTGGCCGAACGGTTCACCGCGCCGATCGCCACCGCCGGCGTGTCGGGCGCGCTCGGCGCGATGGGGCATGTGCTGCTCGATCCTGGCGACCGCGTGCTGGTGCCGGACCGGCGCTGGGACGGATACGACACGACCTTCGGCGTCATCTCCGGCGCCCGCGTCGAATCGGTGCGGCTACTCGATCGTGAGGCGTGGGACCTCGCCGCCTGGAAGGCGGCGCTCGAGGACGTCGCCCGCGAGCAGGAGCGGGTCGTCTGCGTCGTCAACTTTCCCCACAACCCGACCGGCTACGTGCCGACCGCCGCCGAAGCCGAGGCGTTCGCGGACCTGGCGGCCGACGTCGCCGAGCGCTCAGGGAAAGCGGTGGTCGTGCTCTGCGACGACGCCTACGAGGGGTACGTCTACACCGATCGACCGCGCTGGTCGCTGTTCTACCGGCTGGTGGACCGGCATCCGCGGCTGCTGCCGGTGAAGTGCGACGGGATCACCAAGGAGCTGCTCTTCTGGGGCGGGCGCCTGGGCGCCATCACGACGGTGTTTTCGGCCGGCTGGGACGCCGACGCCCGGGCCTCCGCCGAGACGGTGTGGGAGAACAAGCTGAGCGCCGTCATCCGCGGGATGATCTCGTCCGCCTCGACGCCGGTTCAGACGCTGGTCGCGCGATTGCTCGCCGACCCCGAGCGGCTGCTGGCGGAGCGGGCGCCGCTGATCGCGCTGCTGGTGGAGCGGCGGGCCGCATTGGCGGCGGCGCTGGAGACCCCCGCGGCGCGGGCGGCGTTCCGGCCGGACCCGTTCCACGGCGGCCTCTTCGCGCTGCTCAATCTGCGCCAGGGCGAGGCGGTCGCGCGCGCCGAGCGGCTGCTGGCCGAGGACCGGATCGGCGTGGTGCCCTTCCGGGACGCCGCCTGCGACGTGAACGCCATCCGCGTCACCTATGCCACCGTCCCCACCGATCGGATCGCCGGGCTCATCCGCGCCGCCGCGACGTAACGGTGGCTTGAAGCGAGGCCCCGGACGGGGTAGTTTCCCCAAGTCCGCCCCCTGACTACAATTGCCTCTGAGCCCTTCCAGGGATCGCCGCTGGCGGCGATCCGGGACCGGTGGAGCCGTTCATGAGCCCGACCCTGCTCGGTATCACCCCCTTCCAACGGCCCGATCCGGAGCTGGCGCTCGCGCTCTGCCGCGCCGGGGCCCTGGGCGCGGTGGACCTGGGACGGGATCCGGCCGCGGCGCTGGCGGCGCTCGCGCCGGCGATTCCGGCCGGTGTGCGAGGGCTGGGAGTACGGATTCACGCCGGCGCCGAGCCACCTCCGGCCGCGCTCCCCGCGAGGGTCGAGTTCGTCGTCCTGCCCGCTGGAGCGGATCCCGCCGCCTGGCGCCCCCGCCGCGTGTACATCCAGGTCACGTCGATCGACGACGCGCGCGCGGCCGAAGCCGCCGGGGCGGACGCGGTGATCGCGGTGGGAGCCGAGAGCGGCGGCCGGGTGGGCGAAGAGACGGCGTACATCCTGCTCCAGCGGTGCGCCGCCGAGATCGCGCTCCCCATCTGGGTGCAGGGCGGCATCGGCCTCCACACCGCGGCGGCCTGCCTGGCGGGCGGCGCGGCGGGGGTCGTGCTCGACAGCCAGCTGGCGCTGCTCGAGGAGTCGAGCGTGCCGGCGCCCGCCCGCGAGGCGATCCGGCGGATGGACGGCACCGAGACGGCCGTGGTGAGTGGCCATCGGATCTTCGTCCGGCCGGATCTCCCCGCGGCGGCGCTGGCGGCGGACGCCGATCCGGCCATCGTGTGCGCGCGACTGGGCGGCGATGACCTGCACCACCAGCTCCTCCCGGCGGGTCAGGACGCCGCCTTCGCCCGTGGACTTGCCGACCGGTTTCGGACGGCGGCCGGAGTGGTCGAGGGATTCCGCCACGCGATCGGGGCGCATCTGGCTGCCGCCCGCACGTTCCAGCCGCTGGCCCCGGGCGCGCCGCTCGCGACCGCGCACGGGACGCGGTATCCCATCCTGCAGGGGCCGATGACGCGCGTCAGCGATCGCGCGGCGTTCGCCGAAACGGTGGCGGAGGGCGGCGGCCTGCCGTTCCTCGCCCTGTCGCTCCTGACCGGCACGCCGCTGCGCGACCTGCTGACGGAGACGTCCGAGCGGCTCGCGGGCCGCCCCTGGGGCGTGGGCATTCTGGGTTTCGTCCCGGCGGCGCTGCGCGCCGAGCAGCTCGAGGTGGTCGCCGCGGCGCGGCCGCCGTTCGCGCTGATCGCCGGCGGCCGCCCGTCCCAGGCGCGCGAGCTCGAGCGGCACGGGATCGTCACCTACCTCCACGTGCCGACGCCCGGTCTGCTGGAGCTGTTCCTCAAGCAGGGCGCGCGCCGGTTCGTCTTCGAGGGCCGGGAATGCGGCGGCCACGTGGGGCCGCTGTCGAGCTTCGTCCTCTGGGAGAGCCAGGTCGAACGGTTGCTCGCGTTCGAGCATCCGGACGAGCTGGCGGTCGTCTTCGCCGGCGGGATCCATGACGCGCGCTCGGCGGCGATGGTGGCGGCGCTCGCCGCTCCGCTCGCCGCGCGCGGGGCCCGCATCGGCATCCTAATGGGGACCGGCTACCTCTTTACAAAGGAAATTGTGGCCACGGAAGCCATCGTGGCGGGCTATCAGGAGACGGCGCTCGCCTGTGAGGCGACGGCGCTGCTGGAGACCGGTCCCGGCCACGCCACCCGCTGCGTCGACACCCCGTTCGCGGGGGCTTTCCGCGTCGAACGGCAGCGGCTGGAGGCTTCCGGCGCCTCCCGGCGGGCGGTGTGGGCGACGCTGGAGCGGATGAACCTCGGCCGGCTGCGGATCGCGTCGAGGGGATTGCGCCGCGAGGGCGCGGAACTGATTCCGCTCGACGCCCCGACGCAGCGGCAGGACGGCATGTACATGATCGGTCAGGCCGCCGCGCTCCGCGATGCGGTCGGAACGATCGGCGCGCTGCATGAGGACGTCACCGTCGGCGCGACCCGGAGGCTGGCGGCGTTGAACGGTGCGGAGGAGGTAGGGCGCCCCGCGCCCGTCGCGGCCAGCCCGCCGGCCGGCCCGCCGCCGGCCGACATCGCCATCATCGGGATGGCGTGTGTGTTCCCCGGCGCGACGGATCTCGACACCTACTGGCACAACATCGTCGAGGGGATCGACTCGATCACCGAGGTGCCGCCCGAGCGGTGGGACCCGGCGCTCTACTACGATCCGGACGGCGCGCCGGGCCGCACTACGCCCTCGAAGTGGGGCGGCTTCCTGGATGAGATCGTCTTCGATCCGACCCGCTACGGGATTCCGCCCCGGTCGCTGTCGGCGATCGATGCGGTGCAGCTCCTCAGCCTCGAGGTCGCCCAGCGCGCGCTCGCCGACGCGGGGTACGCGGACCGCCCCTTCGATCGCGATCGGGCGGCCGTCATCTTCGGCGCCGAAGGCGGCACCGACCTGTCGAAGGCGTACGGCTTCCGGGCGCTCTACCCGCAGTACGCGGGCGCTCTGCCGGAGGCCCTCGACGCCGAGTTGCCCGTGCCGACGGAGGACAGCTTTCCCGGCGTCCTGACCAACGTGATCTCGGGCCGGATCGCCAACCGGCTCGACCTGGGCGGCGAGAACTACACCGTCAACGCGGCCTGCGCCTCCTCGCTGGCGTCCTTGTCGATCGGCGCGCAGTGGCTGGCGGCCGGCACCTGCGACCTGGTGGTCGTCGGCGGCGCCGACGTGCACAACTCCATCGGCGACTTCCTGATGTTCTCGAGCGTCCACGCCCTGTCCCGCTCGGGACGGTGCCGGACGTTCGATCGCTCCGCCGACGGGATCACCATCGGCGAAGGGGTGGGCGCGGTGATCGTCAAGCGGCTCGCCGACGCCGAGCGCGACGGCGACCGGATCTACGCGGTGGTGAAGGGGATCGCCGGCTCCAGCGACGGCCGCAGCCTGGGGCTGACCGCCCCCCGCCGGGAGGGCCAGGTCCGGGCGCTGTCATGGGCCTACCGCGCCGCCGGCGTGTCGCCGGCCGACGTCGGCCTGCTGGAGGCGCACGGGACCGGGACCGTCGTGGGCGATCGCACCGAGCTCGAATCCATGACCGAGGTGTTTACCACCGCGGGCGCGGCGGTCGGCACCTGCGCGCTGAGCGCGGTCAAGTCCCAGATCGGCCATCTCAAGGCGGCCGCCGGGGTGGCTTCCCTCATCAAGGTGGCGCTCTGCCTTCACCACCGGGTGCTGCCGCCGACGCTCCACATCGCGCAGCCCAATGCCGGCTACGATGCCACGCGGAGCCCGTTCACGCTGAACAATCAGGCCCAGCCGTGGATCGCGCCGCGGCGCGTCGCCGGCGTGAGCGCGTTCGGGTTCGGCGGGACGAACTACCACGCGGTGCTGGAAGCCGCGGCGGGCGCGGCCGGGGCCGGAAGCGCGCTGGACGTCTGGCCGGCCGAACTGTTCCTGCTGCGGGGTGCCGATCGTCACGCGGCCGGGGCGCGGGCGGCGAAGCTGGCGGCCCGGCTGAGCCAGCGCCTGGCGAGCCGGCCGGCGTACACGCTCCGCGAGCTGGCGCAGAGCACGTCGTGCGGCGGTGAGGGACCGGTGCAGCTGGCGTTCGTCGCCCGCGACGCGGACGATCTCGCAGCGCTGCTGGCGGGGATCGCCGGCGGGCGGCCGGATGCCGAGCGCGTCGTCAGGCGGGCGGAGGCGGCCGAGGCGGCCGCGGAGCCACCGGGGCATCCGGGCCGGATCGCCTTCCTCTATCCCGGACAGGGGAGCCAGTACGTCGGGATGCTGCGCGACGTGTTCGTGGCGTTCCCGATGCTGGGCACCCTGCTGGCGCGGGAGCCCGCGGTCGCGGCGCGGATGTTCCCGCCCCAGGCGTTCACGCCCGCCGAGCGCGCGGCTCAGGACGCGGCGCTCACCGCCACCGATGTCGCCCAGGTGGCGCTGGGACTGGCCGACCTCGCGATGGCGCGGGTGCTCGAGCGGCTGGGGCTCCATCCCGACATGCGGGCCGGCCATAGCTACGGCGAAATGGTGGCGCTCAGTGAGGCCGGCGCCTGGGGCGCGGCGGATCTGCTGCAGTTGAGCCGCGCGCGGGCGCTGGCGATCCTCGACGCCGCGGGCGACGATCCGGGCGCGATGGCGGCCGTCACCGCCAGCGGCGAGGAGATCGCGCCCCACCTCGCGGGGCTGGAAGATATCGCGCTGGCCAATCGCAATGCGCCGCGACAGACGATCCTGAGTGGTCCCACTCCGTCGATCGAGAGCGCCATCGCGCGGTGCCAGGCGGCGGGTCTGAGCGCCAGCCGGCTGCCGGTGGCGTGCGCCTTTCACAGCGCGGTGGTCGCGGGCGCGCGCGACACGTTCGGCGCGACCCTGGCGCAGACTGCGGTGGCGCCGCTCCGCGAGCCGGTCTGGTCCAACACGACAGCCGCGCCGTATCCCGTCGCGCCCGACGCCGTCCGCGCGCAGCTCGCCGAGCAGCTCGCCCGGCCGGTGCGGTTCGCCGAGCAGATCGAGGCGATGTACGCCGCCGGCGCGCGCGTGTTCGTCGAGATCGGCCCCGGCCGCGTCCTGACGGGGCTCGTCGGCCGCAACCTGGGCGCGCGCCCGCACGTGGCGATCGCCACCGACGTCAAGGGCGTCTCCGGTCTGGTGCAGCTTCAGACCGCGCTGGCCCAGGTCGCCGTCGCCGGAGTCGCGTTCGATCCGGCCGTCCTGTTCGCGGGCCGCGGCGCGGCCGTGCCCGACCTGGACGCGCTGCCCGACCGCGCGCTGGCGCCGACCGCCTGGCTGGTCAATGGCCATTACGCCCGACCGGCGGAGGGTCCGATACCGGCGGGCGCGCTGCGGCCGGTGACGCCGGGAATCGCGGCGGCGGTCCGCACGATCCCGGTCGCCGCGGTCGCCTGGGCGGCGGCGGATGCGCCGACGGCGGAGCAGGCGGTGGTGGAGTATCTCCGCAACATGCGCGAGCTGATCGAAGCGCAGCGCCAGGTGATGCTGGGGTATCTCGGCGTTCCGACCGGCGCTCCGACCGGCACCCCGGTGGGCGCCGCGATCGGCGCCCCGCAAGCCTCCCCGGTCCCCGCGGCCGTCGCTCCCGCAACGCAGGCCGCGGCCCCGGAGCCGACCGTCGCTCCCGCCGCCATCGCCGCGCCGGAGCTCAGCCTGAGCGAGGCGTTGCTGGCCATCGTCAGCGAGCGGACCGGGTATCCGCGCGCCATGCTCGACGCGGATCTCGACCTCGAGGCCGATCTCAGCATCGACTCGATCAAGCGGATCGAAATCCTCGGGGCCCTGAATGAGACGATGGGCCTGGCGGCCCGCTTCGGGAATGGCGGCGACGACCTGGTCGAGGAGCTGGCGGGGGTCAAGACGCTGCGCGGAATCGAGACCTGGATCAGCGAGCGACTGGCGCGGACCGAACCGGCGGAGACTGAGCCAGCGGAGACTGAACCAGCGGAGACTGAACCAGCGATGCCCGCCGCCGACGCGGCTCCGCTGGGCCGGTATCGGCTCGAGGTGCAGTCGGCTCCGCCCGCGGTCCCCAACGGGGTGGACGTGCGAGGCCGGACCTTCGCCCTGACCGAGGACGGCCGTGGCGTCGCCACCGCGCTCGCCGCGCTGCTCCGCGCGCGGGGGGCCGAGGTGCGGCTCGCACCGCCGGGTTCCCCGCTGGGAGCGGTGGACGGCCTGATTCACCTCGCCCCGCTCGCGGCCGACGGCGGTCCCGACGACGTCAAGGCGTTGTTTCGCCTGGCGAAGGAAGCCGTGGGCGGCGGCGCGCACTGGGTGCTGGGCGTCACCGGCATGGGGGGCGGATTCGGGCAGGACGCCAACGGCCACGGCCGAGCGGGCCAGGGCGGTATTGCCGGTTTTCTCAAGAGTCTGAAGAAAGAATGGCCTGACAAGCGGGTCCGCGCGGTGGATCTGGATCCGCACGAGGCGGCCGGTGCGCTCGCGACGCATCTCTACGCCGAGCTGGTGGCGGACGACGACCGCATCGAGGTGGCGTATGCGGGCGGGGAGCGGCGCGCCCTCGCCGTCGTCCAGGCCGCCCGACCCGAGCCCGCCTCCGAGGCGCTCCTCGACCAGACCGCCGTCGTGCTGGTGACGGGCGGGGCGCGGGGCATCACCGCGCACATCTCCATCGCGCTGGCGCAGCGGTACGGCTGCGCGCTCGAGCTGGTGGGACGGACGCCGCTTCTCGACGAACCGGAATCGGCGGCGACGGCGGACTGCGCCGACCTGATCAGTCTGCGCCGGCAGCTGGCCGCG
This sequence comes from Gemmatimonadota bacterium, assembly GCA_046262555.1. Classification (GTDB taxonomy): domain Bacteria; phylum Gemmatimonadota; class Gemmatimonadetes; order JACCXV01; family JAHWKZ01; genus JBHENR01. Next base: position 15,691 of record JBHENR010000138.1, read on the forward strand.
ACGCGTCCCGACGCCCCGCCGGCGGAGATCGAATTCGCGGCGCGCCGGATCACCGCCACGCGCGAGATCCGGGACACCCTGCGAGCGATCGCGCAGACCGGCTCCCGCGTACGCTACCATGCCGTGGATGTTCGCGACGAACCCGCGTTCGGCGCGCTGATCGAGGACGTCTACGCCCGCCACGGCCGCCTGGATGGCGTGATCCACGCCGCCGGACTGATCGAGGACAAGCTGCTCGTCCACAAGAGCGCGCCGTCATTCGACCGGGTGTTCGATACCAAGGTGCAGGGCGCGCTCACGCTCGCGCGCGCGCTCCGCGCGGGCACGCGATTCGTCGCCTACTTCTCGAGCGTAGCGAGCGTCTTCGGCAATCGCGGCCAGACGGATTACGCGGCGGCCAACGACGTGCTCGACAAGCTGGCCTGGCATCTTAACGGCCGTGGCGCGACGCGGGTGGTGTCGGTCGCGTGGGGGCCGTGGGATACGGCCGGTATGGTGTCGCCCGCATTGCGCAGCGAGTACGCGCGCCGCGGCATCCGGCTCATCCCACTGGCCGAAGGAGCCGCCAGCCTGATCGACGAGCTGGCGCTCGGCGCGCAGGACCCCGCCCAGGTCGTGCTGATGGCCGCGCCGCCGCCGGGCTGGGAGTAGCCGCGCGGAATCTGCCGCCGCGCTCCGCGCCATGATCCGCCCGGCCCCGCCCCGCATCGCCATCGTCGGCATGGCGTGCATCTTCCCGGGCGCGGGCGACCTCTCCACCTACCGCCGCAACCTGCGCTCCGGTCTCGACGCCATCACAGACGTGCCCGCCTCGCGCTGGGAGCCGGTTTTCTATGACCCGGCGAGCTCGGCGCTCGACCGGCTGTACTGCCGGCGCGGCGGGTTTATCGATGATTTCGCGCTGTTTGACCCGCTGCGCTGGGGTCTCATGCCGACGGCGGCGGCAGGCAGTGAGCCCGATCAGCTGCTGGCGCTGGAGACCGCGGCCGGGGCGCTGGCCGACGCCGGCTACGCCGATCGCCCGTTCGCCCGCGACCGCACCGGCGTGATCCTCGGCCGGGGCGGGTACCTCAACCCCGGCATGACCCGGCTGATGCAGGCGGTCCGCGGCGGGGAGGAACTGGTAGCGAGCGTCGCGGCGCTCCTGCCGGACCTGCCGGGCGAGCAGCTCGACGCAATCAAGCGGGAGTACCAGGCGCGCGTCGGACGGCTCGGCCCCGACACGGTGATCGGGCTCACGCCCAACCTGGCGGCGTCGCGGATCGCCAGCCGGCTCGATCTCAAGGGCCCCGCCTACACCGTGGACGCCGCCTGCGCGAGCTCGCTGATCGCGGTGGACCAGGCGTGCGCCGAGCTGCTGGCGGGCCGCTGCGATCTGATGCTCGCCGGCGGCGTCCACCTCACCCACGACGTCGCGTTCTGGAGCGTGTTCACCCAGCTGGGCGCGCTCAGCCGGAGTGACCGGATCCGCCCCTTTCACAAAGACGCCGATGGCCTGCTGATCGGCGAAGGGGTGGGAGTGGTGGTGCTCAAGCGGCTGGCGGAAGCCGAGCGCGACGGCGACCGGATCTACGCCGTGATCCGCGGCACCGGCGTCTCGAGCGACGGCCGCGAATCGAGCGTGATGGTCCCGCGCGTCGAGAGTCAGGTGCTGGCGCTCCACCGCGCCTGGGAGGCGGCCGGTCTCGATCCCGCCGCGCCCGGCGCGGTGGGGCTGATCGAGGCCCACGGCACCGCCACGCCGGCGGGCGACGCGGCCGAGCTCGAGACGCTGCAGCGGGTCTTCGGCCCGGCGCGCTCCGGCGAGCCGCGGGCCGGGCTTGGGTCGGTGAAATCGATGATCGGCCACACCATGCCGGCGGCGGGCGTGGCCGGTCTCATCAAGGCGGCGCTGGCGGTGCATGAGGGGTGGCTGCCGCCGACGCTCCACGCCGAGGACCCCCACCCCGGCGTGGCCGCGACCGGCTTCCGCCTGCTGGCGGAGGCGGAGCCGTGGGAGACCGCGCGCGGCCCGCGCCGCGCCGGGGTCAATGCCTTCGGCTTCGGGGGCATCAACGCCCACGCCGTGCTGGAACAGCACGCGTGGGCCGAGCCGCGGCGCGGGGGACGACGCGAGCCGGGCCGCGGGCGCACCGCGCAGCAGACGGGCGCTGCGGGCGATCTGCCGGGCGGGATCCTTTGCGCGGCCGCTGCGATCCCCGCCGCCCTGGGCGAGGCGCTGGCCGCCGCGGCCGCCGGCCGGGCTGCGGAATCGGAAGACGGTCCCTGCCGGGTGGCGCTGCTGGATCCGACGCCCGAGCTGCTGGCGCGGGCGCAGCAGGTGATCGCCCACGGCCAGCCGTTCCACGACCGGGCCGCCCGGCTGTGGTTCAGTCCCCGAGGCCTGCTGACGGACGGCGGGCAGCTGGCGGTACTCTTCCCCGGGGTGGAATCATCGTTCGCGCCCCGCGTCGACGACCTCGCCGCCTGGCTCGGCGAGATGGCGCCGGCGTCCGCCCCGGCGGACCTCGAGCAGGCCGGCGTGGCGATTCTCGCCGCCAACCGCCTGCTCTACGATGCCCTCTCCCGCATCGGTCTCGAGCCCGCGTACGTCGCCGGCCACAGCATCGGCGAGTGGTCGGCGATGCGAGCGTCGGGGGTGATTCCTCCGGCTGCGCTGGATGCGCTGGTCGCGACGCTCGCTCCCGGCACGCTGGAGGTCTCCAGCGCCGTGTTCGCCGCCATCGGCTGCGGGGTCGAGCGGACGCGCGACGCGCTGCAGGGTCTCGAGGGCGTCCACGTTTCGCACGACAACTGCCCGCATCAGACGATCATCTGCGGGGCGGCCGAGGCGGTGGAGTCCGCCGTCGCGCGGCTCCGCGCGAAGAGCGTGCTCTGCCAGGTGCTGCCGTTCCGCTCCGGCTTCCACTCGCCCCTCTTCGCGCCCTTTCGCGCGGCGCTTCAACCCCTCATCGATGGCCTGGCGATCGGACCGGCGACCAGCGCGCTGTGGTCAGCGACGACGTGCGGGCCGTTCCCGGAGTCCCCGGAGGCCGCCCGGCGCCTGATCGGCGACCACCTGGTCCGCCCGGTACGGTTCCGCGAGCTGATCGAAGGGCTCTACGCCGCGGGCGCGCGCGTGTTCGTCCAGGCCGGCACGGGCAGCCTGCCGGCGTTCATCGACGACACGCTCCGGGGGCGCCCGTACCTCGCCGTCCCCGCCAACGTGCCGCGCCGCAGCGGGCTCGATCAGCTCCGCCGGCTGGCGGCCGCGGTGTGGGTGGAAGGCGGTCCGGTGGCGTGGGCGAACGTCCCGGCGCCAGCGCCCGGGGTTGCCCACCGGAAGGTTCCCCCCATGCGGCTGATCCTGGGCGCGCCGATCGTGTCGGTGGCGACGCCGCTGGGGCCGGCGTTCACCCGGTCCAACGGCGCGAGCGCCGCGGCGCTCGCCGCCAGCACCGATCCCGTCCTGGCGGCGTACGCCGCCACGCTGTCCGCGCTCGAACAGAGTCGCGACGCGGTCGTCGCCGCCTGGCGGACCCGCTCGGCCGCCGCGCCGTCCGCCGCGGCGCCGCGGACGGTGCGGTTCACCCGCGAGCTCTCCCTCGCCACCTGCCCCGAGCTGATCGACCACTCGTTCTTCAGCCTGCCACCCGGCTGGCCGCATCCGGAGGATGGCTTCCCGCTGGTTCCGCTGGCGATGTCCCTGATGATGATCATGGACGCGGCGCGGCGGCTTCTGCCCGACCGGGTGGTGACGGGTCTGGAGTCGGTGCGCGCGTTTCGCTGGATGGTGGTCGAACGACCGCTCACGCTGTCGATCGAAGCGACCTGGGATGGCGCGGATCGCGTCCGCGTCACGCTCGGCGACTACGTCGAGGGAACAGCCGTCGTCGCTACGGCCTACCCGCCGGCGCCGCTGGCCGCCACCGCGCCGCTGGCGGATGAGGCGCCGGTCCCGTCCACGCCCGCGGCGGTCTACCGGACGCGGCTCATGTTTCACGGCCCCGCGTACCACGCGATGACCGCGTTCACCGGCATGAGCCGCGCGGGGATCCGCGGCCAGCTCGCGTCCCTGCCGGCGGAAGGGGCGCTGCTCGACGGCGCCGCCCAGCTGATCGGCTACTGGATCAAGCTGCACGCCGATTCCGACCGGCTGGGGGTGCCCGTGATGTTGCAGCGGGCGTCGTTCTATGGTCCGCATCCTCCGGCGGGCCAGCGGCTCGACTGCACCGTCCACATCCGGCGCCCGGGCGCGCGGCAGGTGAGCGCGGATGTGGAATTCAGCGCGGGCGGCCGCGTCTGGGCCCGGTTCCAGGGATGGGAGGAGCGGCGCACGCCCTCGGCCGCGTGGATGTGGCCCGTCATCCAGTTTCCGGACCGCAACGCCCTCGCGACGCCGGTGGCGGGACTCGACGGCGGCGCCTGGCTGCCGGCGGACCTGTTTCCAGTGGTCTCCTCGCGCGACTATTTCGCGCGCCGCTACCTCGACGGCCGGGAGATGGCCGCGTACCGGGCGCTGGGCCCGCGCCGCCGGGCCGAGTGGCTTGCCGGGCGCATCGCGGTGAAGGACGCCGTGCGGCAGTGGCTCTGGGCGCGCGGCCATGGCCCGCTGTTCCCGATCCAGGTCGCCGTGCACGCCGAGCCGGGCCGCCGGCCCCGCGTCACCGCGCCGGACGCGCCGGATCTCCGGGTGTCGCTGAGCCACCGCGCGGGCGCGGCCGCGGCCCGTGTGGCGGAGGGTCACGAGGTGGGGATCGATCTCGAGCGGGTCGAGCCGCGGGCGCCAGGCTTCGATGCGATCGCGTTCACCGCGGCCGAGCGGGCGCTGTTGCCGCTGGACGACCGCGACGCCTGGCGGGCGCGCTTCTGGGCCGCCAAAGAGGCCGTGGCGAAACGGGCCGGCACCGGCCTCGCCGGCAATCCGGGCCGCTTTCCCGTCGACGCGGTGGACGGCGACGAGCTGCGCGTGGCCGGCGTCCGGGTGACGACCCGCCGCGACGGCGAGCTGGTGTTCGCCTGGACCGAGGAGCAGCCGGATGGGTGACGCGCCCCGGTCGGATGAGACGCTGGGCGCCGTGGCGGCGATGATCCGCGCCGTCATCGGCGAGGACTGGGCGCTCGAGCAGCCGATCACCCGGGAGACGTCGTTCAGCCGCGATCTGGAGCTCGAGAGCATCGAGTTCGTGGCGCTGGCCGAACAGATCCAGGAGCGGTACGGGGCCCAGGTCGATTTTCCCGGCTGGCTCTCTCAGATGGATCTCGATTCGATCATTGGACTGACCGTCGGAGACGTCGTCGAGCACATCGACCGGTCCGGCTGAGCCGCGCCCGTGCCGCTGATCCAGGCCAACGGACTGGCCTTTCACGTCCAGACGCTGGGCGCCGGGCCGCCCGTCGTCATGATCCACGGGCTGTTTCTGGGCAACCTCGCCACCTGGTACTTCACCGCCGCTCCCGCGATCGCGCGCCGCCATCACGTGCTCCTCTATGATCTGCGCGGACACGGCCGGAGCGCGACCGCACCGACCGGCTATGACCTGGCGACGATGGGGGCGGACCTGCTGGCGATCCTGGACGGCGCCGGCGTCACCGAGCCGGCGGACCTCGTCGGCCATAGCTACGGCGGGCTGATCGCGCTGCGGCTGGCGCTCGAGGCGCCCCACCGCGTGCGCCGCCTGGCGCTGGTTGAGGCTCCCTTGCCTCCGGCCAGCCTGGGCGCGCTCGACACGTACCTCGAGACCGACCCGCAGGATTATCTCCGGGCCGTGCCCGCGAGTCTGCGCCGGACCACGATCCGCACGACCGGGCGGCGGGTCCGCCGAACGCGGGCGGCGCTCGAGTCGCGCCGCGACGACACCACCCTGGTGGCGGATCTGCGCGCGGAACCCGACTTCGACGACGCCGCGCTGGCGCGCCTGCCGCACCCCGCGCTCTGCCTCTACGGCGTCCGTTCCGCCTGCCGGCCGGCGGGCGACCGGCTGGCGCGCGTCCTGCCGCAGGCGCGACTCGTCGAACTGGACGGCGGCCACATGCTGCCGACCGAGTGTCCCGCCGAGCTCACCCGCACGCTGGTCGAGTTCCTCGATGGCTGACGTGACGGCCCGGAACGTACGGTTCCACGTCCAGCGCCTTGGCGACGGCCCGCCGACGGTGGTCTTCATCCACGGCCTGGTGATGGACAACCTGTCGAGCTGGTACTTCACTGTCGCCACGCGCGCTGCCCGCGGGGCCGGGGTGGTGCTCTACGACCTGCGCGGCCACGGCCGCAGCGAGCGGCCTCCGACCGGCTACGGCGTGGCCGACATGACGGCTGATCTGGCGGGCGTGCTCGATGGGCTGGGACTCGGGGGGCGACCGGTCGAGCTGGTGGGCAACAGTTTTGGTGGCACGGTGGCGCTGGCGTTCGCCATCGCGCAGCCCGAACGGGTGCGCGGCCTGGCGCTGGTGGATGCGCACGTCCCCGATGCGGCGTGGGGGCCGCGGCTCGCGGCGGAGCTGCGGCTCGAGGGGCCGGATCGCGACGCCCTGATCGCGCGCCACTTCAGCACCTGGCTGGGCCGTCACAGCGAGCGCAAGCGGAACCGCCTGGCGGAGACGGCGCGGGCACTGGTGGAGGGGACCTCGTTGACGCGGGATCTCGCGGCGACGCCGCCGCTGCTGGACGCCGATCTCCGCGCCATCCGCTGTCCCGTGCTCGCCCTGTATGGCGAGCGGTCGTCCATCCGGTCCCACGCCGTCCGGCTGGCCGAAGCGGTGCCCCACTGCCGGCTGCACCTCGTTCCGGGCTGCACCCATTCGCTCATCTGGGAGGCGACCGCCTTCCTGCAGGCCGAACTCGTCGCCTGGGTGCAGCGGCCGGACCCGATTCCGGCGGCGGACTAGCGTGGCGCGGTTCCTGTTCGTCGTTCCGCCCCTCACGAGCCACGTCATCCGGGCGGCGGCGATCGCCGACGAGCTCGTCCGGCGAGGCCACGAGGTCACCTGGGCAGGCTATGAGGCCGCCATCGGACACGTCCTGCCGCCGGGAGCGGACCTCATCGCGCTGGACGGGCCCGGCGACGCCGCCGCGCGCGACCACCTCCTGGCCCGGTCCCGGGCGGTGCGGGGCGTCGAAGGGGTGCGCTTCCTCTGGGGGGAGTTCTTCGCGCCGCTGGCGCGGGCCATGCTTGCCGGAGTCGAGGCGGCGATCGCCGCCTCGCGCCCCGACCTCGTGGTGGCCGATCAGATGACCCTGGCGGGGGCGCTGGCGGCGCGGCGCACCAGGTCCCGCTGGGCGACGCTGGCGCCCACCGGGGACGTCCGGCAATCGCTCCGCCGCTGGCCCGTCCTCATGGCCTGGATTGACACCCTCCTGGCCGAGGTCCAGCGCGAGGCGGACCTCGCGCCCGTGCCCCACGGCGAGGTCTCTCCGCTCCTGGTTCTGGCGCTGACCACGCCGCTCCTGGCGGGCCCGGACGCCGTCTACCCGCCGCAGACGGCGTTCGTCGGCCCGACCCTGGGGCCCCGCGCCGGGGAAGCCCCGTTTCCGTTCGATGAGCTGGCGCCGGGCCGGCGCGTGCTGGTCTCGCTCGGCACGATGGCGGCGGAGCGGGAGGAGCGGTTCTATGCCGCGCTGAAGCGGGCGCTGGCGGACGCTCCCTGCCAGGTCATCGTGTCCGCGCGGCCGGAACTGCGCCCCTGGCCGGGCAACTTCCTGGTGCGCGACTGGCTTCCCCAGCTCGCGCTGCTGCCGCTGGTGGACGCGGTCGTGTCACACGGCGGGTACAACACGGTTTGTGAAGCGCTGGCCTTCGGCCGACCGCTCGTCGTGCTGCCGATCCGGGACGATCAGCCGGCGCTGGCCGAACGCGTGGTGGCGCTCGGCGCGGGGCTCCGGCTCCCGTTTGCGCGGCCCCGGCCGGCGGCGTTGGCGACCGCGGTGGGGCGCGTGCTGGAGGA
>JBHENR010000139.1:0-11803 GCA_046262555.1 Gemmatimonadota bacterium
GGCCGCGTTCGGCCCGCCGGTGCCGAAGATCGGTCACTTCGACATGCCGGTTCCGGTGGCGGAGCGGGACGCCTACCGGGGGGAGGTCGTGCACGTGGATCACTACGGCAATGCGGTGACGAATCTCCCGGCGCGGTGGGCGACGCACGCCGGCGGGACGGTGTCCGTCGAAGCCGGCGGCAAGACGATGCCGGTGGTGGGAACCTATGGCGACGTTGCCGCCGGAGCGCTCTGCGCTCTGGTCGGCTCCTCCGGCTGGCTCGAGGTGGCGTGCCGGAACGACTCGGCCGCCGAGCGGCTGGGCCTCGCCCCCGGAATCCCCGTCGTGCTGCGGCGGCGGTGATGGCGTCCGGCGGCCCGCTGGAGATCACCTGGGAACGGGTGGCGCGCGAAGCGGTGTATGCGGGGCATGTCGTCTCCGTCTACCGCGACACGGTGCGGACCGCGCGCGAGGGTGCGGCGCGCGAGGCCGTCTATGATCTGGTCGAGCATCCCGGCGCCACCGCCGTGGTCCCGTTGTTCGACGATGGGACGGTCGCGCTGGTCCACCAGTTTCGCTATCCCGTGGCCGGGGTGATCTGGGAGATTCCGGCCGGAAGCCTGACCCCCGGCGAGTCGTTCGCCGCCTGCGGCGTTCGGGAGCTGGCGGAGGAGGTGGGCCTCGCGGCGGGGCATTGGACGCCGCTGGCGACGGTCTACACGACGCCGGGGTTCTCCAATGAAGAGCTGGGCATCTTCCTGGCCGAGGAGCTGACGGCCTGCCCCGCCACCCGCGACGCGGACGAGCACCTGGCGGTCGAGCGGGTGCCCTTCGGCGTGGCGCTGGCGCGGGTGGCCGAAGGCACGATCCGCGACGCCAAGACGCTGATCGGCCTCTTCGCCGCGCGCGATCACCTCGCGCGCGCCGGGCGCCTGCCGTGACGGCGTCCGCGCTGGCGGAGGGCTCCGCGGTCCGGCTGGTCCTGGCCACCTGCCCCGACGCGGCCACCGCGGAGCGCCTCGCCCACACCCTCGTCGCGGAGCGGCTCGCCGCCTGCGGCAGCGTCGTGCCGGGGCTTACGTCGATCTACCGCTGGCAGGGCGCCGTCGAAACCGCGACGGAGTGCCTGCTCCTGCTCAAGACGCGCGCCGATCGCCTCGACGCGCTCGCCACCCGCCTCCTCGACCTCCATCCCTACGCCGTGCCGGAGCTGCTCGCGCTGCCGGTCGACCGGGGAGCGGCCGCGTACCTGGCCTGGGTGGTTGAGGAAAGCGCGGACACGGCGTAAGTTCGAGCCTGTCCACCGCAGCCGCCCATGCCAGGCCAAATCTCCCTCTTTCGGAATCCCACCATGCGCCGGATTGCCGTCGTCAACCACAAGGGCGGCACCGGCAAGACCACCACGTCCATCCATCTGGCGGCGGGACTCGCTGAGGCCGGCTATCAGGTGCTGCTGATGGACCTGGATCCGCAGGGAAATGTCGGCGCCTGGTTCGGCCTCGAGGCCGAAGACACCCACATGAGCAGCTTGCTGTCGGGACGGATCGGGGCCGCGGCGGCACGCGTCGAAGTCCGCGACAATCTCGATGTGATCGCCAGTGACTGGCGGCTGGCGGAGGCGGAGGAGCGATTGATCAAGGGCGTGGAGCGCGAGCAGTGGCTGGCGAAGCGCCTCGCCCGGCTGAATGACTACGACTTCGCCATCGTGGACTGCGCGCCCTCGATGAGCATCCTGACGACCAGCGCGCTGGCGTACGCCGACGAGGTCGTGATTCCGATCTCGATGGAATACCTCGCGCTCGTCGGCGTGAAGCAGATCATCGAGAACATCCTGCGGATGACGTCGCGTAACGGTCACAAGATCCGCATCGCCGCCGTCGTGCCTACGTTCTACCATCACAACCTGCGGAAGAACGCCGAGATCCTGCGCGCGCTGCGGCGCCATTTCGCGGATCGCGTGGCCGAGCCCATCCGCGTCAATGTCCGGCTGTCGGAAGCGCCGGGTCACCAGCAGACGATCTTCGAATACGCTCCCTACTCGCACGGCGCGCAGGACTACAAGCGGCTGGTCGACCGGTTCGCGAATGTCTAGACGCAAGCGCGGAGTCGTGAAGGATCCGCTGGAGGGGCTGGACGCGGCGGGTCTCGCGGGGCTGCTGGAGGACGCGCCCGCCGCGCCGGGGGCCGCAACGCCTGCCAGTTCTCGGCTGCCGGCAGCACCCCGGCCGCGCCACCGACCGCCGGCCGAGAGCCCGCCGGACGCCGAAGGCACTCCGGACGCCCCCGAAGCGGGTCCCCGGAAGACCGCCCGCCGGCGCCCCGCCGCCACTCCCGCGGTTGCGCCGGAGCCCTCGCTGCCGCTGGAGGGGTTGTCGGACGAGACAGCCGTTCCGGCCCTCGAACCGGTTGCCCCGCCGTACGCTCCCGTGCTTCCGTCGCGTGCCAGCGACGTGCAAGCCTCACTGGAGGCGGCCGAAGCGCATCTGGCGCGCGGACAGGCGCAACCGGCGATCGCGCTCCTCCTCTCGGCGCAGGACCGCGCCCCGGACGTCGTCGAGGTCGCCATCGCCCTCGGCCGCGCCTATGGTCGCGCCGCGGATTACGGCGCCGCCGAGACGGTGCTGGAGCGCGCGCTCGAACTCGCCCCCCAGAACGCCGCCGCCCATCGGGAGCTGGGCATCCTCCTCAGCAAGAAGGGCCTCTATGACGTGGCGGTCCCGGCGCTGCGGCGCTCGCTGGCGCTGGATCCGGGGCAGGGCTCGGCCTACTACTATCTTGGTGTCTGCTACAATCAGCAGGACCGACTCGACGAGGCGGCGGGGGCGTTCGAGCAGGCGATCGCCGCCGAGCCTGGCAATGGCCGGGCCTACTATCACCTGGGCATCATCTGCGATCGGCGGGGCATGCCGGGACGGGCGCGTGACATGTACCGGAAGGCGCGCGAGATCGCCGGAGGGCTGCATGAGTGAGATATCGGGCCACGGGTTCGCGACCCGCGCCATTCATGCGGGGCAGGCGCCGGATCCGGTGACCGGGGCCGTCATGCCGCCGATCTATCAGACCTCGACCTACGTCCAGGACGCGGTCGGCGAGCACAAGGGGTACGAGTACGCGCGGACCCACAATCGCACGCGGGAAGCGTTCGAGGCGTGCGTCGCCTCGCTGGAGGGGGCTGGACAGGGGATCGCTTTTGCCTCAGGCACCGCCGCCATTCACGCCATTCTGACCTTGCTGTCGGCGGGCGACGAGGTCGTCGCGGGGGAGAACCTCTACGGGGGCACGCACCGGCTGTTCGAGCAGGTGTTCACCCGCTTCGGGCTGACGTTCCGTTACGTGGACGCCCGTGACCCCGACCAGGTCGCGGACGCGGTTTCGCCACGGACCCGGATCCTGTACGTCGAAACCCCGTCGAATCCGCTGATGCGTCTTACCGATCTCGCCGCCATGCGCCGGGTGGCCGACGGGTGCGGCTGCCTGATGGTGGTGGACAACACGTTCATGTCGCCCTACTTCCAGCGCCCGTTCGGCTTCGGGGCGGACCTCGTGATCCACTCGACGACGAAATTCCTCAACGGTCACAGCGACATGGTCGGGGGCATCGTGCTCGCGAACGACGGCGAGACCGCCGATCGGCTGCGGTTCCTGCAGAACTCCGTCGGCGCGGTGCCCGGCCCCTTCGACTGCTGGCTGGCGCTGCGCGGCCTGAAGACGCTGCCGCTGCGGATGGAGCGCAGTGCATCGAGCGCCCGCCTGCTGGCGGAGTTTCTCTCCCACCAGTCGAAGATCGCGGCGGTCCATTACCCGGGCCTGCCGTCCCATCCCCAGATCGAGCTCGCGCGGCGCCAGATGTCGGGCTTCGGCGGCGTCATTTCGCTCGAGCTGGCCGACGCCGCGGCGGGCCGGCGGTTTCTCGAGGGGCTGGCCCTGTTTCAACTCGCCGAAAGCCTGGGAGGCGTCGAGAGCCTCTGCAGCCATCCCGCGACGATGACCCACGCCGCCGTTCCCGCGGCCGAGCGCGCGCGGATGGGGCTCACCGAAAATCTGGTCCGGCTTTCGGTCGGGATCGAGGACGTCGCCGACCTGCAGGACGACCTGGTGCACGCGCTCAGCCAGGTGTGAAGGTCCTCCTGCTCGGGGGGGGCGGGCGCGAACATGCGCTCCTCTGGAAGCTGCAGCGGGACCATCCCGAGCACGACTACCTGATCGCGCCGGGCAATGGGGGCACCGGCGCGTGGGCCAGGACCGTGGACGTGGCGCCCGCCGACGGACCCGGTTTACTGGGACTGGCCGCGGCTGAAGGGGTTGATTTCACCATCGTGGGCCCCGAAGCGCCGCTCGCGGCGGGGGTCGTCGATGCCTTCCGCCGCGCCCGGCGCCCCATCTTCGGTCCCGCCCGATCCGCCGCCCGGATCGAGACCTCCAAGGCGTTCGCCAAGCAGCTGATGCGCGAGGCGGGGGTCGCCACCGCTCGCTTCGGCGTGTTCCGCGAGCGCGACGGCGCGGCCGCGTTCGCCGCCGAGCTGGGCGTTCCCTGCGTCATCAAGGCGAGCGGACTGGCGGCGGGCAAGGGCGCGCTCGTCTGCGCCACACAGGCCGAGGTCGACGCCGCGCTCGATGCGTGCTTCGTGGCGCGGGCCTTCGGCGCGGCCGGCGACGAGGTGGTGGTCGAGGAGTTTCTCATCGGCGAGGAAGTGTCGCTGCTCGCGCTGACCGACGGCGAGCACGTTCTGCCCCTGCTGCCGGCCCAGGACCACAAGCGCGCCGAAGACGGCGAGCGCGGGCCGAACACCGGCGGGATGGGGGCCTGCGCGCCGGTGTCGTGTCTGGATGCCGCGGAGGTGGCCGAGGTGGTGGAGCGCATCTTCCGGCCTACGCTGGCGGCGCTGGCCGACGCCGGCGCGCCCTTCACCGGCTGCCTCTATGCCGGACTGATGCTGACGGCCAGCGGACCGGTGGTGCTCGAGTGGAACGCGCGGTTCGGGGATCCGGAGACGCAGGCGCTGCTGCCGCTCCTCGAGAGCGACCTGCTCGAGCTGCTCCTGGGGACCGCGACCCCCAGGGGCCTCGCCGGCGCGGCGGCGCGGTGGACGCCGGGCACCGCGGTCACGGTGGTCGCGGCCGCCGACGGCTATCCCGGTCCGTATGCCACCGGCCAGCCGCTCGACCTGCCGGCGACGCTGGCGAAGACGGAAGACGTCGTGGTCTTCCACGCCGGCACCCGGCGAGACGGCGCTCGTCTGGTGACGGCCGGCGGGCGGGTGCTCACCGTCACCGGGCTGGGCGCGGATGTCGCGGCGGCGCGCCAGAGCGCCTACGCTGCGTTAGACCAGATCGGCTCGCAGGGTCTTCGTTGGCGCACCGACATCGGCTAGCGCGAGCTCGCGCGCGCACCCGGCTGAGCGGCCTGCCCAGTCGCGCCGAGGATGCCCGAGCTCCCCGAGGTGGAAACGATCGTGCGGCGTCTGCGCCGGGAACTCCCCGGTCGCCAGGTGGCGCGCGCCGAAGTGCTGCGGCCGAACGCCGTCCGGGGGAGCGTGCGCCGCTTCGTCACCGCCGTCACCGGCGCGACGATCGAGGCGGTGGAGCGGCGGGCGAAGTTCATCGTCATGCGCCTTTCCGGCCGGCGCGTCTGGGTGAGTCACCTGCGGATGACTGGCAAGTGGCAGTTCATCGCGCGCGGCGGCGCCGCGCTGCCAGGCTACACGCGCGCGGTCTTCGACTTCGAGGATGGAGCCCGGCTGGTGTTCGTCGACCCCCGCACGCTGGGGGAGATGGAGGTCCTCAGTGCCGGCGCGTGGCGGGCCCGCGACGCCGCCCTCGGCGTCGAGCCGCTGAGTCCCGCCTTCACGGCGGAGGAGCTCATGACCCGCTTCGCCGGCAGCCGACGCGCCATCAAGGAGTGGCTTCTCGACCAGACGCACGTCGCGGGACTGGGCAATATCTATGTGGTAGAGGCGCTGTGGCGCGCCCGGGTGAGCCCCCGTCGCCGCGCGTGCCACGTGGGACCGGTCCGCGCGCGCCGGCTGCACGCCGCTATCATCGACGTGCTGACGGCGGCCGTGGCCAAGCAGGGCACGACGCTCGGAAAGGGCGTGACGCATTACACCGATGCCACTGGCGATCCGGGCGCGTTCTACGACTTCCTGCAGGTGTATGACCGGGAGGGCGAGCCGTGCGCGCGGTGCGGAACGGCGATTCGGCGGATTACGCAGGGCCAGCGGTCCACGTATTATTGCCCCGGCTGCCAACGATAATGTGGGTCAGATCGAATGCTCCGTCGGTGATCGTCAGGATCCCCACGGAGGCGGCGCGGCCGATGCCGCCGGCGGTACCCGGGTTGAAGTAGCGGGTCTGGCGCACGAGCTTGTCACACGGGTCGTGGCTGTGACCGAAGATCACGACGGCCGGGGGATCGGCGGCGAAGCGGCGGGCCAGGGCGGCGACGTCCCCGCGCCGGTGCTGATGGCCGTGCAGGAGGGCGATCGCGACGCCCTCGCGGTCCACCCGGCGCGCTTCCGGCAGACGCTCCACCAGTGCCCGTCCGTCGCAGTTGCCGTGAACCGCCGTCACCGGGGCGATCGCCTCGAACGCCGCCAGCGTGTCGAGCGTGCAGATATCGCCCGCATGAAAGATTTCCACCACGCCCGCGAGCGCCGCGGAGAGTCCCGGCGGAATCCGATCGTGCGAGTCGCTGACGATCCCATACCGCACGGTCGCAGCGTCTAGCGCAGAAACCGTTCGATCGAAGCCACGGGAAGCCGCTCAGCATGGTGAAGATCAGCAACGCAGAGATTCGCCATGCTCAGCGGCTTCAGAGGATGGTCTTACCGAAGGCGGAGAGAATCAGCTCCACCCCCAGCAGGCCGGTGCGGTTGCGGTCGTCGAGAATGGGGTTGGTCTCCACCAGGTCCATCGACACCATGTCGTCCGTGTCGCTGATGATCTCCAGCGCGAGGTGCCCCTCCCGGTAATCCACGCCGCCCTTCACCGGGGTGCCGACACCGGGGGCGAAGTGGGGATCCACGAAGTCCATGTCCCAGGAGACGTGAAAACCGGCCGTGCCCTCACTGACGATCGCCAGCGCTTCCTCGAGCACGGGGACGATCCCCTTCTCGTCGATCTCGCGCATGGTGAAGACGCGGATGCCGGTCTCGCGGACCAGCGGGCGCTCGACCGGATCGACGTCGCGGGCGCCGATCAGGGCGGCGCGCTCGGGCCGAATCTTCGGCGCCCAGCCGCCCAGTCGCGCCAGCGCGGGATCGCCGTACCCGAGCGCCGCCGCCAGCGGCATACCGTGGATGTTGCCACTGGGCGTCGTCGACGGGGTGTTCATGTCGGCGTGCGCATCGAACCACAGCAGGCCGAGCTCCTCGCCACGGCCCCGGGCCCACGCGGCCGAGCCGGCGATGGAGCCGGCGGAGAGTGAATGATCGCCCCCCAGCACCAGCGGAATGGCGCCGGCCTCGAGCGCGGCGGTCACGCGCCCGGCGAGCGCCTCGCAGACGCCGGCGATCTCATCCAGGAAGCGGGCGTGCGGGTTGCCTGGATCCATCGTTTCGGGGATCGGCACCGCCAGGTCACCGGCTTCGTGGCAGGTGTATCCCAGCCGGGTCAGGCGCTCGTGCAGACCGGCGATGCGGAGCGCCGACGGACCCATGTCCACGCCGCGGCGGTCGGATCCGAGATCGAGCGGCACGCCGATGAGGTGGATCGTCTCCGGGTAGGGGCGCATGGCTACCTCCGGATCGCGGTGTGGAGGGCGGCGATGCCGCCGGTCAGCAGCCGCCACTGCACCTGGCGGAAGCCCGCCGCGACGCAGAGCTGCCCGAGGCGGCGGACGTCAGGGAAGGCGGCCACCGAATCGGGCAGGTACCGGTACGCTTCGCCGTCGCCCGAGACGAGCGCGCCGATCCGGGGCAGGACGTGATGAAAGTAGGCATGGTAGACGGCGCGGATGACCGGCTGGGGAGGCGTCGTGAACTCGAGCACCACCAGCCGGGCGGCGGGCGCGAGCACGCGGGCCAGCTCGGCCAGCCCCGCCGCGGGGTCGCTCAGATTGCGCAGTCCGAAGGCGATCGTCGCGCCGGCAAACGTCTGGTTCGGAAACGGCAGCCGCAGCGCATCGGCGACCAGCGGGAACACTGCACCCGGCGCGGCCAGCGCCTTGCGCCGACCCCGAAGCAACATCGGCAGCGCGAAATCCGCCGCCACCACCGTGGCCCGCGGCGCGCGCGCGCTGATCGCGGCCGCCAGGTCGAGTGTGCCGGCGCAGCAGTCGAGGTAGCGCGCCCCATCGCGGGGCGCGAGCGCGTCGACGGCCAGCCGCCGCCACCGGCGGTCGATGCCGGCCGAGAGCAGGCGATTGAGCGCATCGTAGCGGGGAGCGATCCGTTCGAACATGGCCCGCACTCCGGCCGGATCGACGGCGCGTGAGGCGGGGGGCGGGGTCGTCGTGGCGCGCATGAAACCGGTCGCCGGTCCCTCTCGTAGGCCAGAGCAGTGAGCGCCTCTGACGAGCAGCTGGCCGCCGCCGCGCTGGCGGGCTCGCAGAGCGCCTTCCGGGAGCTCGTGGAGCGCTATGAGCGTCCGGTCTTCAATCTGGTCGTCCGGATGGTACGGGACCCCGCACTCGCCGAAGACCTCGCGCAAGACGCCTTCGTCAAGGCGTTCGCCCGCCTGACGACCTTCCGCCCCGACCAGGGAAAATTTTCCAACTGGCTCTTCAAAGTCGCGCACAACACCGCCATTGACCACCTCCGGCGGGGGGCGCTCGACGTCGTGCCGCTGGACGGGGAAACCGGCTCCGCGCGCGATTTTCACGCGCTGCTGGCGGATAGGTCCGCGACCACCCCCTATGAGGCCGCCGAGCGCACCGACCTGGCGGCGGCGCTGGAGCGGGCGATCGCGCGGCTGCGGCCGGAATACCGGGCGGTCGTCACGCTGCGCCATCAGGAGGACCTGGCGTACGAGGAGATCGCCGCCATCACCGAGCTGCCGCTGGGGACGGTCAAGACGTACCTCCACCGGGCGCGGCGGGAGCTGGCCGCGCACCTCACCACCGCCGGCTGGGCGCCCGAGGCGGCGCCCCTGGTCCCGGCCGGCGGCGAAACCGGGGCGGCCCCCATCTCGTAAGGCAACGGAGAGGAGAGACCCATGACCCCAGACCGCCATACCGCGCTGCACGCCTGGCTGGCCGCCGAAGCCGGCGACGAAGCCGTTCCGGCGGACGCCGCGCTCCACGCCCTGCTCGCCACGCTGCCGCGCCAGGCCCCGCGGCCCGGCTTCAGCGAGCGGGTCCTATGGGCGGTGCGGCCGGCTCCGGTTCCGCGCCGCCGGTGGGCGGCAGTCTGGGCCCACGCGGGCATCGCCGCCGCGCTCGCTCTGGCGGGTCTCGCGGTTGCCCTGTGGCCCGCGCTGCGGCCGACCCTGGGCGCTCTGCCCGTCCGGGGCCAGCTGCTCAGCGCCCTGATCGCCACCGGCACCCGCGCCGTCACGTTCGCGGCCGGCTGGCTGGACGCCGGCGTGGAGTTCTGGGGCGTCCTGGCGCAGATCGGCAACGCCATCGGTGTGGCCGCCACGACACCGGCCATCGGCATGGCGCTCCTGGCCAGTGCCCTGATCGGCGCCATCGCGCTCTATTCGCTCCACCACCTGCTCGTTCCCGAGAGGAGCTATTTTCTATGACAGGCCTCATGACCGGGACGCTGCGCCTCGCGCACGTCCTGCTGCTGGCGGCCGCCTTCGGGCTTGCCGCTCCCCCCGCCCCTGGAGAAGCCCAGGTCCAGCAAGACACCGTCGGCCAGGCGCTGGCCCCGTCGCTGGGCGTCCTGCGCGACCGGATTCAGGGGCGCTATCAGGTGCTGCCGCTGCAGGCGGGGCTGGCGCTGCTGCCGCGCTACGGCTCGCCAGACGTCCAGTCGATCGAATTGACCGACAGCGGCATCGCCATCAATGGCGCGGCGGTGACGGGACCGGAGCTGCGCGCCCGGGTCGCCCAGGATGCCGATGCGATCATTCAGCTCTCCTATCTCGACGCGGCAACCCGCCAGGTGCTGTTCGGCTTCGGCCCGGCTCCCGGGACGGCGGGTCTCGCCGGAACCGGCGACAGTCTGGCGCTCGCCCGGGGCGATACCGCCGGCGGCGGGACCGAGGCGGATGTCCACCTCACGGGCGAACGGGTCCGGATCGGCGGCAGCATCAGCGTCGCCGAGGGCGAGATCATCGATGGCGATGTCGTCGCCGTCGGCGGCTCGGTGTCGGTGGCGGGTACGGTGCGGGGCGACGTGGTGGCCGTCGGGGGCTCGGTCGAGCTGGCCGAGACCGCCGTCGTCACGGGCGAGGTGACCGCCGTCGGCGGGACGATCGATCGCGATCCGGGCGCGGTGGTGGAGGGCCGGGTCAACGAAGTCGCCTTCGGCCGCCCGAACGTGGACTTCCATCGCAACGTCACCTTCACCCCGTTCGATGAGATCGGCAGTCTGATCGGGACCGTCACCTTCCTCATCCTGCTGGGCCTCCTCCTGAGCCTGATTCTGCTGCTCGCCCGGCCGCCGGTGGAGAAGATGGAGTACGCCATCGCGACGTCGCCCTGGAAGGCGGCGCTGGTGGGGCTCGTCGGGCAGATCGTCTTCCTGCCGGTGCTCGTCCTGACGGTCATCGTGCTGGCGGTGTCGATGATCGGCATCCCGCTGCTCATCCTGGTGCCGTTCGCGCTCCTCGCGCTGATGATCGGCACGCTGGTGGGCTTCACCGCGGTCGCCTACCGGGTCGGCCACTGGGCCGAGGCGCGCTTCGGGTGGGACCACCGGAACCCCTACCTGTCGCTGCTGGTCGGCCTGGGCTTCATCATGGTGTTGACCTTCTTCGGCAGCGCGCTCGGGATCGCCGGCGGCCCGCTGAAAGTCTTCGCCATCATCCTGGCGATCATCGGGTTCGCGATCCAGTACGTGGCCTGGACGACCGGCTTCGGGGCGCTCCTGCTGACGCGCTTCGGCACCCGCTACCAGTGGGGGAATGGGGGCGGTCCGGAGGGCGTGGTCACGGCCCCGCTGGCCTCGGTAGCCCCCGCGCCGGAGCCGCCCCTGCCGGCCGTCTGAGCAGGGGCGGAACCTTACCCTCCCGGGGGGTATCATCTTCCCATGAATAACCCTGTGCGTGCACTGCCCATCGTTCGATTGATGTTTGCCGCCATGGTCCTGGCCACCTCGTTCGGGGCGGCGCGGGACAGCTTTGCCCAGGCGCCCAATTCCACCTATCGAGTCATCCTCTATATCGCGGAAAGCGGCGGTCCCACCGATGTCAGTCTCCAGCGCCTCACCGAGGTCTGGTCGGAAGCGGACGGCGCCGCGAAGCTCCGGGCGCTGTTGTCGACCGGGGCGATCCAGCGGCTCGACGACGTGACTATTCTGCCCGGTCGCGACACCCCGGCGATCCAGCTGGGCGACGTCACGGTGCGGGTGAAGGGCGTGTACAAGGAGCCCCGCCGCGACAGCATGTTCCTGCGGGTCGAGGTGGACGGCGGCCGGGAGGCCCTCGTCAAGGAGATGATCTCGCGGTTCGACGAGACGATCGTGCTCGCCTACCCGCTGGCCGAAGGCGACCGTTCCATCATCGCCCTGATCCTGCCGGCCGAGAGTCCCTAAGGACGCGACGCATCCGCCAGTCGCCGGCGACCCTCTTCCGCCGGCGCGGCACTCTTGGGGCGCGGTAGGCTAGCGCCCCAAGCTGTTTCTGGTAGCTTGGTCCAGCCGTGAGCCCGTCCTGCCCGCCCGTATGAAGCCCCCCGCGAAGACGTTCGCCAACTGGATCGGCGGGGGGGGGGGG
>JBHENR010000140.1:0-6727 GCA_046262555.1 Gemmatimonadota bacterium
CGTGAACACCGCCACGCCGTTCTGCTTGTCCACCCGGATCAGCGTCTTGTCTGCCACAGAAACCTCCAGCTCGAGTTAACGGAACATCCTACTCAAAGGCGGGGATGCCGGTGATATCCTGGCCGACGACGAGGGTGTGAATGTCGTGCGTCCCCTCGTACGTGAAGACCGATTCGATATTGCACATGTGGCGCATGACCTGATACTCGGAGTGGATGCCGTTGGCGCCCAGCGCCCACCGGGCCGAGGCCGCCACCTGCCGCGCCATCATGACGTTGTGGCGCTTGGCGAGCGATACCTGGGTGTGCTTGAGTCGGCCGGCGTCCTTCAACCGGCCCAGTCGATGCGCGAGCAGCTGCCCCAGCGTGATTCCCTCCAGCATCTCGACCAGCTTCTGCTGCATGAGCTGAAACCCCGCGATCGGCCGGCCGAACTGGATCCGCTCACCGCTGTAGCGGAGCGCCTCCTCGTAACACGCCATCGCCGCGCCCACCGCCCCCCAGGCGATGCCGTAGCGGGCCGCCGTCAGGCAGAGGAGCGGGCTCTTGAGGCCGTCGGAGCCGGGCAGCAGCGCATCTCCCGGCAGCTTGACGTCATTGAACACCAGCTCGCTCGTGTCGGACGCCCGCAGGGAGTGCTTGCCGTGCATACCCTTCGCTTCGAAGCCGGGCGTCCCGCGCTCGACCAGGAAGCCGCGGATGCCGTCCGCGGTCTGCGCCCAGACGATCGCGACGTGTGACAGCGAGCCATTCGTGATCCACATTTTGGAGCCGTTCAACACCCACCCGGCGCCATCCTTCTCGGCACGGGTCGCCATGGATGACGGGTTCGAGCCGTACTCGGATTCGGTCAACCCGAAGCAGCCGATCGCCTCGCCCTGCGCCATGGCCGGCAGCCAGCGCCGCTTCTGCTCCTCGGAGCCGAACGTAAAAATGGGGTACATGACGAGCGCGCCCTGCACCGAGACGAATGACCGGATACCGCTGTCGCCCCGCTCGAGCTCCTGCATCACCAATCCATAGGCGACGTTGTTCATCCCGGCGCAGCCGTACTCCTCTGGCAGGTTGGCGCCCAGCACGCCGAGATCGGCGAGACCAGGAATCAGCTGTTCGGGGAACCGCCCCTCCAGGTACGCCTCCTCGATCACCGGCAGCACCTGCTCGTCCACATAGCGCCGCACCGTGTCGCGCGTCAGCCGCTCCTCGGCGGAGAGGTCGCGCTCGAGTTCGACGTAGTCCACGCCCTTAAATGCCATCCGGCGATTTCCTTTCGATGCAGTCCCTCATGCCTCGATCGCCGCGATGACGGCGTCGGTGAATTCATTTGTCGTCGCCGTGCCGCCCAGGTCGCGCGTGCGGGCCGTGCTCGAGCCCAGCACGCGCTCGACCGCCAGGCGCATCCGGCGGCCCGCGTCGGCCTGGCCGGTGTGCTCGCACAGCATTGCCGCGGCGAGGATCAGCGCGGCGGGATTGGCGACCCCCTGCCCGGCGATGTCGGGCGCCGAGCCGTGAACCGCTTCGAACATGGCGGCCGTCTCGCCGATGTTGGCGCTGGGCGCGAAGCCCAGGCCGCCCACCAGGCCGGCGCAGAGGTCGGACAAGATATCTCCGAACAGATTGGTCGTGACGATGGTGTCGAACTGGTGCGGATTAAGCACCAGCTGCATCGCCATGTTGTCGATAATGCGGTCGCTGAACGCGATCCCGGGATGCTCCGCCGCGAGAGCGCGTCCCACCTCGAGGAACAGCCCGCTGGTGTACTTCAGAATGTTCGCCTTGTGAACCAGCGTCAGGTGTCGCGCGGGACGGCCGGCGGCGTGGCGGAAGGCGAACGCGATGACCCGCTGCGAGGCGGCCCGGGTGATGATCGAGATCGATTCCGCCGCGCTCTTCTTCTCGTCAATGTAGTGTTCGACGCCCGAATAGAGTCCCTCGGTATTCTCCCGGATGAGGACCAGGTCGATGTCCGTGTAGCGCCCGCCGGGCACCAGCGTGCGCGCCGGCCGGACGTTGGCGAAGAGCTCGAACTCCTTGCGGAGCGCCACGTTGACGCTGCGGAAGCCGGCCCCGACGGGCGTCGTGAGCGGGCCCTTGAGGGCCACCCCCGTCCGCCGGAAAGAATCGAGCGTCTCCGGCGGCACAACCTCCCGGCCCTGGGCAGCGGCGGCGAGGCCGGCCACCTGCTCGTCCCAGGTATACGCACCGCCGGCCGCGGCAATGACCCGGATCGCCGCCTCGACCACCTCGGGACCGATGCCGTCACCCCGGAGGAGCGTGACCTCGGTCATCAGCGGCTGAGCGCACCGGCCACGGCCTGCGCCGCCGCCGCCGTGGCGAGCTCGAGCGCGGCGCCGTACAGGTCCTCCGACTGGCTCGACGGCGGCAACGCGTTCTCGGCGGCGACGTCGCCCGACCACAGCAGGCGGCCGGCGGGTGCGTCCACCAGCGCCACCGCGAACACGCCGCGGAACCGCAGCACGCCGGTTCCCGTCAGCGTCAGCGCGCGGGGGACGAGGAAGTAGCGCGGCCCGGCGAGGTCGGTGAGTGCGGCGAAGGCCGCCCCACCCTCGGCGTCGAGCAGACCCGGTCCCGCGGGCGCCGAGCCCACCGCCCGGTAGGCGATGCCGAGCACGTCAGGCCCCACCGTGGCGAGGGCGGCCGCCATCTCGTCCGCGCTGAGCGCCCGGCCGACGGCCCCCGTGCCGGTGAGCGCGGTCGCCAGCGCGCCGTCGGCGAACCGCTGCAGCGCCTGGGCCAGCGAGTCGCGGGGAACGGCCGCCGGCGTCGCGGCGGGAAGCACCACCGAAGCCACGGGCAATACCCCGACGTCGGCCGCGGACAGCTCGGCGGCCGAGATGGCGGGCGCGATCCCCGCCTGGGTGTCGGGCGACGGCCCGCCGGCGCAGGCGCTGGCGGACAATGCCGCAAAGCCTGCCGACAGGGCCACGAGCGCCGCAGGGACCCCCCGCGCGCTCACCGATCCTCCCATACCGCGGCGCGCTTCTCGACGAACGCGGCGATGCCTTCGTGGGCGTCCCGGGTGCGCATCAGCTCGTTGAGGTAGATCTCCTCGGCCCGGTCGAGCGCCTCGTCGAACGACACGCCCAACGCGGCCCGCCACGCCTTTTTGGCGAGCCGGAGCGCCACGCCGCTCCGAGCCGCCAGCGATGTGACAAACGCGGCGGCATCGGTCGCGAACCCGGCGGCGGGAAACACCCGGCTGACGAGCCCGATCCGCTCGGCCTCGGCGGCGTCGAAGATCTCGCCCGTCAACATGAGGTCGAGCACCTTGCGCGCCGGCATAAGCGCGGGAAACGCCGCCGCCGTCACCGGAGGGAACAGCGCCAGGGCGATTTCGGGCTGGCCGAAGCGAGCCGTGTCCGCCGCCAGCACCAGATCGCAGCACCCCGCCAGTTCGCAGCCGCCGCCCAGCGCCGCGCCGCGCACTTCGGCCACGGTGACGGGCGCGCACGCCGCCAAGCGGCGGAACAACCCGTGGAACGCCGCGATCATCGGCCGCACCCGCTCGGCGGTGTGATCGGCGATATCCACTCCGGCGGAGAAGGCCTTCCCTTCGGCGGCAATGACGAGCACCCGCAGGTCGGCGCGCGTGGCGTGCGCGTCGACCGCGTCAGCCAGCTCCTCGAGCATGCGGATGTTGAGGATGTTAAGCGGTGGCCGGGCGAGGACGATCCGCGTGACCGGTCCCGTCTCGCCGTCCACCCGGATCGTCTCGAACACGGAGGGCCCCCTCGCCGTCGTCGCCGGTGAGAGCAAAAGTTAGCCCCGGCGCGGCGGCCGCGCCCCCGTAGCGGGCTGGCCAGGTGGAGTTCGGGCGGTCTAGCGGATAAGGCGAGCGCGGGCGTTCTGCAGGAACGCGGCGAGCGCGCCCAGGCCGGGCGCGGGGGGCGCCTTGGCGGGCAGCGGCGTCAGGCTCGCCAGCAACTGGTCGGTCGCCGGCAGCTCGTCGGTGCCACCCACGTAGCGCCCGAAGAACGGCTCCAGATTGCCGCCCGTCAGCTCGGCCGCCTGCTCGGCGATCTCGGCGTCGGTCCACCGGATGTGCCCCCACCGGGTCCCGGCGTTCATCGCCCGCCAGAGGGCGGCCACGTCGGCGTACCCATCGGTCCAGAGCCGCAGCTCGCGATCGAGCGCGAGCCCGACCAGCGCCCCCTTCCGGTAGGCGAGGTAGGCGTCGCTGGGACCATAGGGGGGCACCGCCTCCGCCTCGTCGGCAAAGGAGTGGCGGTCGCGTTCCGGATGCTCGCGGTACACCGAGTCGATCGTTGCGAGCTGCGCGGCGAGCGCGGCATCATCCAGCAGACCGGCCTCGTTGGCGAGCTGCAGGGCGACATAGTCGTTCACGCCTTCCTGGAACCACATCGGCGCGTCGAACCGCTGCCAGAGATGGACCACCTCGTGGGCCAGCAGCCGGGTCGCTGGGGCCCCCCCCCCGGGCAGGGCGTGGACGAAGCCGATCGCGTGGGGACCATTGCGGTTGCCGCTCGTCATCGGGAAGCGCGCCTCGACCAGCGTCACCGCGAAGCGGTCGACCTGGGGCTCGCCCAGCCGATGGCGCGCCGCGCACGCCAGCTGCCGGAGCTGCGCCGCGAGCGCGGCCGGCGCGTCGCCCCAGTCGCCGTGAATGCCCAGCTCGATCGTGAGGCCGCAGGCCGCCAGCCGCTGCCGGGCGATTTCGCCGGCCAGAATGTTCGTCTTGATGAGCGCCCGGGTGCCGCGCAGATCGTTGTCCGCCCAGCCGGTCGACGCCTGCCACCCTTCGGGCAGATCCCAGCGGACCCGCACCCGGGCGCGGTCGGCCGCGTCGCCCGCCAGGGCGGGGACGAGGAACAGCGCCTCGGCGGGCGCATAGAGGAGGTCGCGGTCGAGCCCGACGCTCCAGGCGTTGAGCGGCCGCTCGGCGGTGATCAGCAACTGGTAGTGGATGACGAGCCGCTCGGGCCACCCTGTGGCGGGCCGGGGATACGCCCAACGGGGCGCCCCGTCCACGAGCGACCACTGGGCGCGGCCGGCGCCTTCGACCCGGGGTTCATCGGCCAGCAGGCCCGTCAGGGGCCGCGCGCTCTGCCGTACCAGCGCCAGCGTATCGCCCTGAAAGCCCTGCAGAGTGAGAGCGACGTCCACCGCCCCCGCGACGGGATCGGGATGGACCCGATAGGTCAGGGCGCAGCACGGCTCCTCGCTGGGGAGCGTCGCCGCCACTCCTGCCAGCGCGCAGACCAGAACCGTCGGGCGCACCAGACGCAGCATACAGGGGGGTTAGTATGCATAGGGTGGGCCAAAGGTTCAGATCAGGGCTTCGATTTCCCCGTCGGTCAGGGTGTGGTCGGACCGTTTGGCGTGGCCGAAGATCTTTTCCACCAGCGCCGGCTCGGCCGGGTAGCCGCGCGACTCCAGCCAGTAGATCACGTTGGACTGTCCGGACATGTGTCCGATTTCGATCCGCTGGCGGCGCCCCACCAGCCCCGCTGGCACGCCGGAATAGACGCGGTCGGCGAGCCAGGTGTCGCCCTTCCGCTGGCACTTGATGACCGCCGCGGCGTGGACGCCGCTTCCGGTCCGGAAGGCGTCCTCGCCCACCACCGGATAGTTGGCCGGCAGCGGCACCCCGGTCGCGTCGGCGATCGTGCGACAGTATTCCGGCAACAGTCTCAGATCGTTGTCGATCCACCCCAGCAGCCGGAGGTTGACCAGCAGCAGGTCCATCTCGGCGTTTCCCACCCGCTCGCCGATGCCGAGTCCGGTGGCGTGAATCCGGTCGGCGCCGGCCACCAGCGCCGCCAGCGCGTTGGCGAGACCCAGTCCGCGGTCGCGGTGGCCGTGCCAGTCGACCTTGACGTCGGCGCCGGTGCGCGCGACCAGCGCCTTCGTCCACCGAACCAGGTTGCGGGCGCCATCCGGCGTGGCGTGGCCGACCGTGTCCGCCAGGCAGATCCGCGCCGCGCCGGCCTCGATCACGGCGGTGTAGAGTTGCTCCAGCGCCTCGGGCCGGGCGCGCGTCGTGTCCTCGGTGACGTACATCACCGGCACGCCCTGCTTCACCGCGTACGTCACCGCGTCCACGCTCGTCTTCAGGATCCAGTCGAGTTCCCACCCCTCGGCGTACTGGCGGATCGGGGACGAGCCGATGAAGGTGCAGCACTCGATCGCCACACCGGTCCGCTGCGCGATCTCGACGACCGGGTCGATGTCGGCGACGAGCGTGCGGGCGGCGCAGTTGGCGCCGATGGCGAGCCGCTGGTCGGCGATCTCCTGCGCCAGCTGCGTCACGTCGGCGACCGCGCGCGGCCCCGCTCCCGGCAACCCGATGTTGGCGGTGTGGATGCCGAGCCCATTCATCAAATGGAGGATCTTGATCTTTACGTCGATGGAAGGGTCCCGCACCGACGGCGACTGGAGGCCGTCGCGCAGCGTTTCATCGTCGAACTGGATCGGCCGGGAGGGCTTCACGAGGTCGCCCGCCACCGCGTTCCAGTCGTAGATCAAATCCTCGATGCGGGGGTCGGACATGCGGCGAAACTACGCTACCGCGCGCGGCGGTGCTGCAGGAACCAGGTGTAGAGGTCGGCCCCGTGGTAAACGCGGGAGATGTCATGGCCGGCACCGGGGATGAGCGTCAGCCGGGCGTTGACGCCGGCCTTCTCCAGCGCCGCCTGCATCGCCTTGGCGTCCGTCGGCGGGGTCACCGTATCGGCCGTACCGTGGAA
>JBHENR010000141.1:0-4723 GCA_046262555.1 Gemmatimonadota bacterium
GAGGAGTGGGTCACCAAGCTCAACTTCCTGCAGGATCTGTCGCTGTTCCTGGGCCTGGTGGTGGGGAGCATCTTCGCGGCGATCGCGTTCGTGGCCATCGGGGCGACGATCAACATCGTGCTGCTGTCGCGCGAGGACGAGATCGACATCATGAAGATGGTGGGCGCGACCCCGGGTTTCATCGCCCGGCCATTCATGATCGAGGGGTTCACCAAGGGGGTGCTCGGCGCGGTGGTGGCGCTCATCCTGCTGACCATCACCTACAGTCTGCTCGAGCAGCGCGTCATCTCGCTGGCGTTCTACGAGCCGCTCCAGATCGTCATGGGCATCATCATCGGAGGGTGCCTGGGGGCGATCGCCTCGATCGTCACGCTGCGCCGGCACCTGCGGCGGTGGTAAGCCGGGGCCGGCGCCGCGCGCGGCGCGCCACGCTCCTGGCCGCCCTGGGGTGCGGTCTGCTCGCCGCCGGGGCACTCCCCGCCCGGGCCCAGGATGCCGACCTCGACACCCAGCGGTCGCGGCTCGAGCAGCTCCAGCGGGAGATCGCCCGCACCCGCGCCGAGGCGGCGCGGCTGGGGCGCCGCGAGACGAGCGTCCTGGGAGACCTGCGGACGCTCGAGCGCGAGCTGGGGGTCACCCGCGAGGTGATCACCACCATCGAGGACCAGATCACCGATCGCGCCGGCCAGATCGGTACGCTGACGCGGGATCTCGCGCGGGCGCAGAACGAGTTGGCGGCCAAGCGGCAGGTGCTCGCCCGCCGGCTGCGGACGATCTACATGCTCGGCCGGTTCGTCAATTTCGAGATCCTGCTGCGGGCCGAATCGTTCGCCGAGATCCTCGCCCGCTACAAATATCTCCGTTTGATCGCCGAGCAGGACGCGCGCCTCGTGCAGCGGATCGCCCGGCTCGAGCGCGAGACGCGCCAGCACCGGGCCTCGATCGAGGCCGCCCGCACCGACCTGGCTGACGCCCGCGAGGACCAGGTCGCCCAGGCCCAGACGCTGACCGCCGCCGAACGCCAGCGGCAGCAGATCCTCTCCCAGGTGAAGACGGAACGTTCGGTCCAGCTCGAGGCGGCCGAGGCGCTCGAAGCCGAGACCGCCAAGATCCAGGCGGTGCTGGCGACGCTCGAGCGCCGGCGGACCGAGCGCGAGGCGGTCGCGCGCCGGGCGGCCGAGGACGCCGGCGCGGCCGCGCCCGCCCCGGCGGCCTCGACCCTGACGGGGGCGCTGGGGACGCTCAACTGGCCGGTCGAGGGCGAGATCATCGAGCGGTTCGGCCGCGCCGTGCACCCGGTCTATCAGACCCAGATCGTCAACAACGGCATCGACATCCGCGCCGCCCGGGGCACGCCGGTGCGGGCGGTCGAAGTGGGCGAGGTCGTCTACGCCGACTGGAACGGCGGCTACGGCCTGATGGTCATCCTCGATCACGCCGGCGGCGACTACTCGCTCTACGCCCATCTCGATCGGGCGGACGTGGCGATCGGCCAGCGGGTGGCCGACGGCGGATCGATCGGCACCGTCGGCGAGTCCGGCAGCCTGGTGGGCCCCAAGCTCCTCTTCGAAATCCGCCAGGGCGGCCGCGCGGTGGACCCCATCGGATGGCTGCGCCGGCGGTGACGCCGCTGGTGCACGGCCACGTCGCCATCCGGCGGGCGCTCAATGGCGCGCTGGGGCGCGACCGGCTGGGCGTGGCGCTCCTGTTCCATGGTCCGGCGGGCGTCGGTAAGCAGACGACCGCCCGCTGGCTCGCGGCGCGGCTGCTGTGCAACGCGGTGGACGCGGCGGCGCCGTCAGGCGGCGAGCCGTGCGGCGTCTGCTCGACCTGCCGGCGGATCCTGCTGGTGCACCATCCCGACGTCCACTGGTACTTCCCACGCCCGGCGGAGAGCTATTACCGGGGCGATGCCCGCGGGGCGGATCTGGCCCGGCGCGCCGGACGCCCCACCGAGCTGCCGCTCTACGACCATCCGGCGTCCTTCCGGATGGAGGACTTCCACGCCATCGCCCGCCAGGCGGCGCGGCCGCCGTTCGAGGGCGATCGCCAGATCTTCCTGCTCGGCGACGTCGACCAGCACCCGCCCGGCGACGAGCCGACCGGCATGCTGATGAAGCTGCTGGAGGACACGCCGCCGCGGACCACCTTCATCCTGACCGCGACCCGGCCCGACGCGCTGCCGGCCACGATTCACTCGCGGGTGCAGGCGCTTCCCTTCCCGCCCCTGACCCTTCCCGAGCTGCGGGATTTCATCAGCGAGCGGCTGATCCTCACGCCCGCCGACGCCACCGCGCTGGCGGCGCTGGCCGCGGGACGTCCGGGCCGCGCGCTGGCCCTGGCCGACCCGGCCGTGCTTGAGCTCAAGGCGCTGGCGCTGGGGCTCTTTACCGCCGGCGTCGAGGGAACCGGCAGCGCGTACGGCTTCCTGCTGGAGACCCAGCTCCCCCGCATCCGGGAGCAGCACGAGGTGGCGTTCGAGTTTCTGCTGGGGATGGTGGAGGACGCGCTGACCGTCTGCCTGAGCGGCGCTGCGCAGGCGCTCGATCCCCCCGAGCTGCATCACCCCGAGCTGCGGGAGCGCTACCAGGTCGCGGCGGAGCGTCACGGACCGGTCGCGCTGGCGGCGATGGCGCGCGGCCTGCTGGCGATGCGGAGCCACATCTGGAGCAATCTCACGCCGCAGCTGCTGTACTGGGAGGCGCTCCGGGCGCTGCAGCCGACGCGCACCGCGACGTCCTAGACGGATCGCAACGGCTATCGCGCGGGGCGTGTCGCGCGGGCGATGCGGTCGAAATGCGCATCGTGATGCAGGATCTCCAGCCCGTGAGAGCGGGCCGTCGCGGCGATCAGGATATCTGCCGCGGGTACGGTGACCCCCGACGCGCGCAGCGCGCGCGCCAGGTCCAGCGCCACGGACCACACCTCGGGCGAGGTCGGAATCAGCCGGAGTTCGCGCTCCAGCCGCGCCAACAGTCGCTGGTCGCGTGCGCTGCGGGCCCCGTTCCAGAGCTCCAGCCGGACGAAGTCGGCCAGGCAGGCGCGCCCCTGCAGCACGAGGTCTTCCACGGCGGCGAATACCTTCGGGTCGCCGTCGGCGCGAAAGAAATCCACCCACGCCGAGGTGTCGATGAGCACCCCGGGAGAGGCGGTCATGGTTCCTTGCGCAGGCGGGCCAGTTCGTCCCGGGTGAGGAAATCGGTGGAACGGCCGAATTCCCGGACGAGTCGCTCCACCCGTCGCCGCCGATTGAAGTCCTGAATCGCCGTCACCACGGCTTCGCGCTTCGTCTTCGCCCCGGTGTGTCGCAGCGCTTCCTGAAGGTCGCTTTCGGGGATATCGATTGTTGTTTTCATGCTTCCATAATAGTGTGGTAAGGAATCCCTGACCACCGGGGCGAGAGACCGTAGCCGCGCCGCCGGCCGGATGCCTAGATTGCCCGCATGCCCAGGTTCTATCTCACCACCCCCATCTACTACGTCAACGATCGCCCCCACATCGGGCACGCATACACCACGATTCTGGCGGATGCGGTCGCGCGCGAGCGGCGGCTGGCGGGGGACGAGGTGCGGTTCCTCACCGGCACCGACGAGCATGGCCAGAGCGTGGCGCGGGCCGCCGCCCGGCGCGACCTCACCCCCCAGGCCCACGTCGATGACCTGGTGCCGCAGTGGCGGGCGGCATGGGACGCGCTGGATATCCGCTACGACCGGTTCATCCGGACGACCGACGCCGACCACCGGGCCGTCGTCCGGAGGGCCCTCGTCCAGTTGCGGGAGGGGGTCACTCCCGCCGGCGAGCGGCTCCTCTATGAGGCCGCTTACCGCGGCTGGTACTGCACCTCCGACGAGCGGTACTGGACCGAAAAGGACGTCGCGGGCGGCAGCTGCCCGGCCTGCGGCCGCGCGGTCGAGGAGATCGAGGAGCGCAATTGGTTCTTCCGGATGAGCGCATTCCAGGAGCCCCTCGTGCGCCACATCCGCGAGACGCCGGGCTTTATCCATCCCCCCTCCCGGGCCAACGAGATCCTGGGCTTTCTGCGCGAGCCGCTCGGCGACCTGTGCATCTCCCGGCCGCGTGAGCGGCTCGCCTGGGGGATCCCCTTCCCCTGGGACGAGGGGTTCGTCACCTACGTCTGGGTGGATGCGCTGCTCAACTATGTCACCGGCACGGTGGACGCCGGCCCCGACCCCGAAGCGACGGCGGACGCGGCGATCGCCGCCTGGAATGCCCACCCCGCCGACGTGCATCTGATCGGCAAGGACATCCTCACCACCCACAGCGTCTACTGGACCACTCTGTTGATGGCGCTGGGGTGGGCGCTGCCGCGCCAGATTCTGGGCCACGGCTGGTGGCTGTGGGCGGGCGAGAAGATGTCCAAGACGACCGGCAACGTGGTCGGGCCGGACGAGCTGGTCGACTCCTTCGGCGTGGGCGGGGTGCGCTACTTCCTGCTCCGCGAGATGACGCTCGGACAGGATAGTACGTTCTCGTACGATTCGCTCGTCCACCGTCTCAACGCCGATCTGGCCAACAACCTCGGCAACCTCCACTCCCGGCTGACGAAGATGATCGACCGGTACCTGGACGGCCGCCTGCCGGATCGGGCCGAGACGGCGGAAGCGGACGAAGCGTTCCTGCGGGCCCGGGCCGAGGAAGTGCTGGGCGTGACGACCGCCTGGAAGGAGTGGCGGATCAGCATCGCGCTCGAGCGCACCATCAC
>JBHENR010000142.1:0-2861 GCA_046262555.1 Gemmatimonadota bacterium
GGCCCCCGCCACGGTCGAGAAATAGATCGGAAAGATCGCCGTCTGGATGGTGAGCACGAACGCCGAGTTGGCCCAGTCGTACAGCACCCAGGCGCGCAGCGCCGGCCGGTGCAGGCCCAGGCGCTCCCCCAGGCTGGGGGCCGGCTCCGTTTTCCGCGTCGTGTCATTCACGCGGGGAGCATACGCGGCGCGGCGCACCCCGGCACCGGCTTGACCGGGGTCCGGCTGCGCCCCTATACTGGCCATCCCTTGTGAAAACAATCACAAAGCCCCGGCGTTCCGCATGAACGGTCACCCGCCGCCCCGCCGCATCTCCGACTCGGCCGTTCGCCGCCTGAGTCACTACCTCCGCGCGCTGGATGCGTTGGACGCCGCCGGGCAGGAGACCGTCGCCAGCGACGAGCTCGCCGTTCGGGGCGGGATGACGTCGGCCCAGGTGCGCAAGGATCTGTCGCTGTTCGGCTCGTTCGGCAAACGCGGGCTGGGGTACCCGGTGCCGGTGCTGCGGGCGAAGGTGCGCGCCATCCTCGGCCTCGGACGCGCCTGGCGGGTCGGCCTGGTGGGCGCGGGCAAGCTCGGCGCCGCGCTGTTTCACTACGAGGGGTTCCGCCGGCAGGGATTCGACATCGTGGCCGTCTTCGACGCCGACCCCGCCAAGATCGGCCGCCGCTGGGAGGGGCTGACCGTGGCCGACATCGCCGCGCTCGACCAGGTGGTGAAGACGCTCCGCATCGAGCTCGGGATCGTGGTGACTCCGGCGGAGAGCGCCCAGGCGGTCGTCGACGCGCTCGCCGCGGCGGGCGTGCATGCGATCCTCAACTTCGCTCCCGGCCGACTGACGGTGCCTCCCGACGTCACGCTGCGGGACGTCAATCTGGCGATCGAGCTGGAAAGCCTCTGCTTCGCTCTCACGCACCGCGGCCGCATTATCACCACGCGGTAGCTACCTTCGCCGGATGACCGTGGTCGCCACCATCAGCGGCACCTGTTCCGAGGTCGGCAAGACGACGCTCGTCTGCGACCTGCTGGCGCGGCTTCCCGGGTGGGCCGCCGTCAAGGTGACGCGCGGCCACTACCGCTCCTGCGGCCGCGACCCCGAGACCTGCTGCGTCAGTCACCTGCTGGGTGATGCGCCACGCGTCTTCGCCGACCGGCTCGACACCGACGTGGCCGGCAAGGACACCGCCCGCTACTGGGCGGCGGGCGCTGCGGCGGTGCGCTGGGTGGTCGCTTCGCATGGGCAGGAAGCCGATGGGGTGCGCCGCGCGCTCGCCGACCTGGGCGCGTATCCCGGCATCCTGGTCGAGGGAAACCGCATCCTCGCCGCCTGCGACCCCGCGCTCGCGATCCTCGTCGCGCATCCCGACCAGAAAGAGGTCAAGGGCACCGCCCGGCGGATTATCAGCCGGGTGGACGCGCTCTATGTCCCCGACGCGGCCGCCGCGCGGAGCACCGCCGCGGACCCGGCCGCCGTGCTGGGCCCGCTGCCCGCCCGCTGGAACGCGCCCGTCTGGGGGCCAGGGGACCTGGACGCCATCAGCGCGCGGCTGGCGGTCGCGTGACCTGGGATCCCCCGGCCTTCGTCGTGCTGGCGTGCGCCGTCGCGGGACTCGCGACCTGGCTGCTGCTGGCGCCGCCGAGCCGGCGCGCCCCCGCGGGGAGCGCGCTGCGTTTCGCGGCCGCTGCCTTTCTGCTGATCGCGCTGCTCGATGTGGGGTGCCGGCGCGCCGGAGCAGGGAGCGCGCCCCGGCTCCTCATCCTGGTGGATCGGTCGCTCAGCATGGAGGTGGCCGGTAGGGAGGGACCCTCGCGCGCCGACGCAGCGCGCGCCTGGCTGAGGAGCGACGCGTTTAAAAACTGGAGCGCCGGCTGGGCCGTCGAACGGGACTCCTTCGGCGGCGCGCGCACCGATCTGCACGCCGCCCTGGCGGCGGGAGCGGCCGAGTTGCCCGACGCCCTGCTCGTCGTCTCCGATGGTCGCGCGGCGGCCGGCCGCGCGGCCGAATCGGTCGGCGTGACGCTCTACGCGCATGCGCCCGGGCCGCTGGAGCTGGTGGACGCGGCGGTGGTGGATCTGACGGTGTCCCCGGCGGACGGGCCGGCCGACGGCCCATCGCACGCGGTGGCCGAGGTGGCGGCCGTCGGCGGCCTCGACGTGCCCGGCGCGCGAGATCTGCGGGTTGAGATAGACGGTCGCGCGGTGGGCCGGGTGCCGATCGGACCACTGGCGGCTGGAGAGCGGCGCACCGCACGCGCGCCGCTTCCGTCCGCGGGAGGCGCCGCCCGGATCGTTACGGTGCGGCTCGTTCCGGCGGATGCGCCCGGTGAGGCGGACGACCCGGCGCCCACCGGGGACGCGGTCCCGGCGAATGACACGCGCTCGATCGTCTGGCGGGGCGAAGGCTCGTCGCCGCGCCTGCTGCTGGTGGGACTCCGCGCGGGATGGGAGTACGGCGCCTTTCGCCGCGCGCTGGAGACGGCGTTTCCCGATCGGGTGGACGCTTACTGGCTTGGACCCACCGGTCTCCGCGCGGTGGACGGAGGAGCGGGACCCAAGTCGTGGGGTGGCGTCCCCTCCGGACGCTATGCGGCCGCGTTTGTGCTCGGCGATCCCGCTCTCCTGGGCGGAGATGGCCGCGAGTGGGTGAACCGGTTTCTGCAGGCCGGGGGGCGCGGCGTGTACTGGGGCCCGGAGGGGCACGGGGGCGAGCTGCCGGGAACCGGCGCGCACCTCGCGGGAGGCGAGCGCGTCGCGGGTCCGCCCGCGCTGACCCCCGCCGGCGCGGAGTGGCTCATCGCGCATGGCACGCTGCCCGCGGCGGCCCCCGATGGGGGAGCCGCCTGGCCGGTGCTCGAGCAGA
>JBHENR010000143.1:0-8695 GCA_046262555.1 Gemmatimonadota bacterium
GGGAGCTCGACGGCGGGCCCCGCATCGATCTGGCGGCGCTCGCGCGGCGGGGCGGCGCCGCCGAGACCGACGACACCGCCCGGTTGATCAGCGGCGGCACGCTGGCTGCGTTCGTCGTCGACCTGGCGATCCGGGACGACACCCGTGGCACGCGCGGCCTCGACCAGCTGATGTACTTCCTGCAGAAGCGGACGCCCGAAACCGGCTATCGGCCCGGCACTTTCTGGGACCAGGTGACGGTGGCCCTCGATCTGCCCGCCGACGCCCTCCGTGTCCTGGCCGAGCGGGGCAGCCTCTCGCTCGAAGCCGGCCTCTCGCGCGCCGGCCTGCGGCTGGTCGAGCGGGACGAGCGCCGGCGCGCCCTGGGCGCGCGCCTCGAGGTGGGAACCAACGGCCAGTTCGTCATCGCCGGCGTCCGCTCCGCCTCGACCGCGGCGAGCGCCGGGCTGCGCGAAGGCGACCGGGTCCTCAAGATCAACGAAACCCCCATCAGTCCCGCCGCCGCCGTCGCCACCCGCTACGCCCTCACCGCCTACATCCGCGACGCCGCCACCGGCGCCCCGGTCACGTTCGAAATTCTCCGCGATGGCGAGACGAGAACCCTGCGCGGCACGGTGCGCGAGAGCCGCTCGCGCCGGGTGACGATAGAGGAGATCAGCAGCGCGTCGTCAGCGGCGCTATTAGTCCGCAGCAGCCTCTTCCGCCCTCAGGAAGGAGGTCGCTGAAGGCGGCCAATTTCTGCGTTGCGCTCCGTCGGCCATCCTGCGGCGTACTTATCAGTACGCCTCGGATGACCTCGGTCGCGCGCCTTGAACGTGGCCACCTTGAGCGACCCCGGACCCTTTCCTCACTCGCTTTCCACAGTGCGTGGTTTTCGTCCGGCGCGGCTGCGCCGCGCCGAACATTGCGACGACGGGGTTGCTGCGTGCTGGGGCCATGGGGAGGGGGGGGATTGGAAGGCGGCTCAAGGTGGCCCCAATCAAGGCGCGCGACGAGGAAGACCGAGGCGTACCGTATGGTACGCCGCAGGTCTGACGAGGAGCGCAACGCAGAGTGGGGCCGCCTTCAGCCGCCGTAATGACCTAGTATTCCCAGGTGATGCCGCCTTCTATGCGGAATACCGATTCATCGGCAATCGCCATCCTCGCTTCGGCGAAATAATGCCACCACGTCGAAGCCGGAACGTCGATCCCGCCGGCCAGCAGCAGAACGGCCTCGGAGCTGTCGTCGGCGTCCTCCTCGTCGAGGTTGACATGGCTGAAGCCGAGGCCGGCGCCGGCATAGGGGAGCAGCCGGGTGCGGGCGGCGTCGACCGGAAAGAGGTAGTGGACTTCGCCGGCCAGGAGGAAGCTCAGGGCATTATCGCCCAGGCCGACCGTCACGAAGGGCTGGAGCCGGACGTTCTCGGCCAGGCGGCCGAGGTCGGCGTGGCCGCCGAGCAGGAGCTGGGTCAGGTCGTCGTCGAGCGAGACCCCGGTGCGCGCACCATAGGCCTGGAGTTCGAGGGTCTGAGCCGCGGCGGGGCGCGCGGCCCAGTCCAGCAGGCCGACGGCGGTCAGCAGCACGAGGAGCGGGCGAGCCATGGAGCCTCCCGGGTGAGATGAGTGACCGAAAGCGGGCGCCGATCTGATGTTGCGGAATGGGACCGACTCCTACCCGGCTCGCGCGCGGTTGTGCCCACGGTGCCCGGGGCCAGCTTGGCGCGGCTGCGAGGCGTTCCTTACCTTTGGCCCATCACTCGGCGCCATCGTCTCTGTGCTCACCCGCCCGTAGAGTCCGCATCGCGCCTGAAGGAGGCTGCATGAACGATCAAATTCCGCCGTCCCAGCCACCGCCGCCACCGATTTCGCCCCACCCCCAGCCTCCGGCCAGCGGTCCGGCGCCAGGCTGGAATACGCCCGCCGGCCAGACGACGTCGACCGGCCTCGATCCGAAGCTGGCGGGACTGCTCTGCTACGTCCTGGGGCTCATCACGGGGGTCATCTTCTTTCTGATCGAAAAGACGAACCCTGTCGTCCGGTTCCACGCCGCCCAGTCGATCGTCTTCAATCTCGCGACGATCGTGCTCTGGATCGGCCTGACGATCGTCGGAATCATCGTGTCCCAGATCTCCTGGCAGCTCGGCAATCTGTTTGGGATTCTGACGCTGTTGGTCTTGCTGGGCCTGTTCATCGTCTGGGTGATCCTCCTGCTCAAGGGGTACTCGGGCGAGAAGTGGAAGCTGCCGATCATCGGCGACCTGGCCGAGAAGATGGCGGCGAGCGGGGCGGGACGCTGAGCTGATCCCGGCCGATCTGATCATCAGAAAGCGGGACGGCGGCTCACTCGCGCCAGCGGAGTGGGCCGCCTTTTTTGATGCCTACCGGCAGGGCGCGGTCGCCGAGTATCAGGTCGCCGCGCTGCTGATGGCGATCTACTTCCAGGGCCTCTCGGTCGAAGAGACCCGCGCGTTGACGCGCGTCATGATCGACTCCGGCGAGCAGTGGTCCTGGCCGGCGGACGGCGGACCCGTCGCGGACAAGCACTCGACCGGCGGCGTGGGGGACAAGACGTCGCTGGTGCTGGCTCCGCTCTTGGCGGCCTGCGGCCTGCGCGTCCCGATGGTCTCGGGACGCGGCCTGGGCCACACCGCCGGCACCCTCGACAAGCTCGAGGCGCTGCCCGGCTACCGCACCGATCTCGCAAAGGCCGACTTCGATCGCCTGCTCAAGACGGTCGGCTACGCGATGGGCGGGGCGACGGATACGCTCGACCCCCTCGACCGGGAGCTGTACGCGCTCCGCGACGTGACGGGCACGGTCGAATCCATCCCCCTGATCACCGCCAGCATCCTGTCGAAAAAAGTCGCCGCCGGCGTGGGTGCGCTCGTCCTCGATGTGAAATGGGGCGACGGGGCATTCATGCGAACGCGGGACCAGGCCGAGGAGCTCGCCCGCGCGCTCGTCCAGAGCGGCCGCGACTTCGGCGTCGACACGGCCGCCCTGCTCACCGACATGAACCTCCCGCTGGGCCGGATGGTCGGCCACAGCCTGGAGCTCCGGGAGGCGATCGCCATGCTCAAGGGGGAGCCGGCGGAGGAGCGGTTCGCGACCGTCGTGATCGAGCTGGCGGGCCGGCTGCTGCGCCTCGCGGGGGTAGCCCGGGACGAGCCGGCCGCGCGGGCGCAGGTCGAGCAGGCCCTCACCAGCGGCGCCGCCCACGAGCGGTTCCTGGCCAACGTGGAAGCGCAGGGCGGCGATCCGCGCATCGCGGCCGATCCGGCGCGCCTGCCACCCGCCCCGGTCCGTCGGACGCTCACCGCGCCCCGACAGGGCTGGCTGGCCGCTCTGCCCGCCCGCGCGGTCGGGCATGCGCTGATCGACCTGGGTGGAGGCCGGCGGCAGAAGGGCGACGCGATCGATCCGGCGGTGGGATTCGAACTGGTGCGCGTGGTGGGGGAGTCCTGCGATGCGGGAGCGCCCTGGTGCGTCATCCATGCCCGGACCGAGGCCGACGCCGAGGAAGCCGCGGCCGGGCTCGAGGCCATCGTCGTGTGGGCCGAGGAGCCGGTCGTACGGCCCCCCGTCCTTACCGCCGCGCTGGACTAGCCCTAGAACAGGAAGTCGTCGCTCACTTCCGGCTCGCCGCCCTCGTCGCCGCGGCCGCCGGCGCCATTGGTCGGCTCCTCGAGCAGCACCGGAATGCCCGGCTCCCGCGGGGCGTAGCAGTAGTGTTCCGGTTCGGTCCCCGGAATCAGCAGCTCGGTGTACGACGGCATGCCGCAGTAGCCCGCCGCGAGCATGCCGGTGGTCAGAGTGACCGCCACCTTGCGCAGCCCCGGCGGTTCGGGGAAGCCGACTTCGGGCGGCTCCAATCCCTCGTGGGCGGCCTTCATGAAATCGGTCCACATCGGCGCGGCGAGCACGCCGCCGGTCCCGTTGTACCGGATCCGCTGCTTGCGATCGAACCCGACCCAGGTGAGGGCGAGGTATTCGGGGGTGAAGCCGACGAACCAGGCGTCGGTGGAGTCGTTGGTCGTCCCCGTCTTGCCGCCGGCCGGCCAGGCGAACCCCTGCCCCCGCACGCCGGAGCGGCCGGTGCCCTCGTCGACGACGTCCTCCATCATGCTGGTCATGATGTACGCTTCCTGCGCGGTGAGGATGCGCGTTCGGGGAGCCGTGAAGGTGCGGACGACATTGCCGTTCCGGTCCTCGATCCGGCTGATGGCCATCGGCGTGATCCGCTGGCCGCCCGAGGGGAAGACGGTGTAGGCCCGCAGGACCTCGATCGGGATCAGGTCCGCCGCCCCCAGGGCGAGCGCCCCGTACGGCGGCAGGTCGGTCGTGATCCCCGCGTCGCGGGCGTACTCGATGACGGCCTGGATCCCCACGTCGAAGAGGAGCCGCACGGCTGCCACGTTGATCGAATGCGTGAGCGCGCGCCGCAGCGTGACCGGCCCCCGGAAGCGGCGGTCGTAGTTGTCCGGAGTCCACATCGTGCCATTCCCCATCGGCATCGCGAGGGGCTTGTCCTGGACGATGTAGGACGCGGGGAACCCGTTGCGGATGGCCGCGCTGTAGACCAGCGGCTTGAACACCGATCCCGGCTGGCGGTGAGCCTGCGTCGCGCGATTGAACTTCGATTCCTCGAACGACCGGCCACCCACCATCGCGACGATTCCGCCGGTGTCGAGGTCGAGCGCGAGGAGCGCCGCCTGGAGGTACGGCGTGGGCGATTGCCTCTCGGCCTCCGCCAGGGCCAGGCTGTCCGGGGACAGGCTGTCGGCCCGTGCCGCCTGCCATTCGGCCCGGGTGATCTTCCCCCCGAGCGTGCCCTCGATCTCCGTCACGCGATCCTCGACCGCCACCTCCGCGGCCGCCTGCAGCTTGGGGTCGAGCGTGGTGTAGACCCGGTAGCCGCCTTGCCACACCGCGTCGGTGCCGAGCATCTGCTCGAGCTGGCGGCGGACGTATTCGGCGAAATAGGAGTGGGGCCCCTCGATGGGCTGCCGCGGAATCAGCTCCAGCGGAATCGTCTTGGCCCGATCCGCCTGCGCCTCGGGGATCGCGCCGACGTCCGCCAGGTTGTTGAGCACGGTGGCCCGGCGGGCGAGCGCGGCGTCCATGCTGACACGCGGGCTCTGCCGCGACGGCGCCTGGATGATGCCTGCCAGCAGGGCCGCCTCGGCCAGCGTCAGCTCCCGCGCCGTCTTGCCGAAGTACAGCTGGGCCGCCGATTCGATGCCGTAGGCGCCGCTGCCGAAATACACCTGGTTGACATACATCTCCAGGATTCGGTCCTTGGGGTACCGCTCCTCGATCTCATGGGCGAGGATCATTTCCTTGATCTTGCGGATAATCTGCTTCTCGGGCGAGAGGAAGAGATTGCGCGAGAGCTGCATCGTGATGGTGGAGGCGCCCTGCCCCCGCGACCCGGTGGCGACGTTGTGCCAGGTAGCGGCGAAGATCCGCCGCAGGTTGATCCCGTCGTGCTGATAGAAGGAGCGGTCCTCGGTCGCCAGAATCGCCTCGATGAACTCACCCGGCACCCGTTCGAGCGGGACGATCTCGCGTCGCTCGCTGGCGAATTCGGCGATCACGCTGCCGTCAGTGGCGTACACCTTGGTGACGAGATTCGGGGCCCAGTCTTCGAGCCGGGCGATCGACGGCAGCTCGGACCGGAGCCGCTCGTAGAGACCGAGGAACACGCCCACGCCGAGGCAGAGCGCGAAGACGCCGATCAGCACGACCAGGTTCGGGCCGCGCCACAGCGGGCTGGTGGATGGGGAGGGAGCCATGCCGGGGACGGAATATACCCGCTTTGCCCGACCGGTTCCCATCGGTAGTTTGGAACGTGTGACGACGAAACCCGGCACCGTGTTCGACGAGCTGGAGTGGCGCGGGCTGATCTACGACGCCACCGAGGGCGCCCGCGACGCGCTGCGCGAGCCGCTGACGGGCTACATCGGATTCGACCCCACCGCCTCCAGCCTCCACGTCGGCTCGCTGCTGCCGGTGGTGGGACTGGTCCATCTCCAGCGGCACGGCCACCAGCCCGTTGCCCTGGTCGGCGGCGGGACAGGCCTGATCGGCGATCCCAGCGGCAAGACGAAGGAGCGGCAGCTCCTCGACGACGACGTGCTGCAGGACAACCTGGCGGCGATGAAGCAGCAGCTGGAACGGCTGCTGGAAACAGACGGCCCGGGCCAGCAGGTCAAGCTGATCAACAACGCCAACTGGCTGCGGACGGGGCTGATCGAGTTTCTGCGGGACGTCGGTAAACACTTCACCGTCAACTATATGAACGCCAAGGAGTCGGTCAGGCGGCGGCTGGACCAGCAGGATGGCATGACCTTTACCGAATACAGCTACATGCTGCTCCAGGCCTACGACTACCTCGAGCTCCACACGCGCCACGGCTGCACGCTCCAGCTGGGCGGCAGCGACCAGTGGGGCAACATCGTCGCGGGGATCGATCTCATTCGCCGGAAGAGCGGCGCGCGCGCCCACGGGGTCGTTTTTCCACTGCTCGAATCGGCGGCGGGGGCCAAGTTCGGCAAGACCGAGGAGGGCACGATCTGGCTCGACGCCGAGCGGACGTCGCCGTACCAGTTCTACCAGTTCTGGCTCAATACGAGTGACGCGGACGTCATCCGGCATCTGAAGGCCTTCACCCTGCTCGGGCAGGACGAGATCGCCGCGCTCGAAGCGGAGACGGCCCGCGCGCCGGAGTCACGGGCGGCCCAGAAGGAGCTGGCCGAGCAGGTGACGGGGTGGGTTCACGGCCAGGAGGAGCTCGGACGGGTCGTGCGGGCGTCGGCGGTGCTGTTCACCCCGG
Source organism: Gemmatimonadota bacterium (assembly GCA_046262555.1). GTDB lineage: Bacteria > Gemmatimonadota > Gemmatimonadetes > JACCXV01 > JAHWKZ01 > JBHENR01. The sequence continues at coordinate 6,817 of JBHENR010000143.1, forward strand.
ATGTCGTGCACCTGCGGGCCGGGGACCTCCTCGGCGTACTGGGAGATGTTCCCTCGATGCGGATCCCGGCGACCCGGATGGAGAACCCGGGGGTGCTGCTGGTGGACCTCCTCGCCACCTGCGGACTTGCGGCGTCCAAGGGGGAGGCCCGCCGGCTGCTGAAAAGCGGCGGAATCTACCTCAACAACTCCCGGGTCGATGACGTGGAGCGAGCGCTGACCAGGGCCGATTGCATCGATGGAGAGGTCGTCCTGATTCGCCGGGGGCCCAAGAGCCAGTGTGTCGTGCGGGTGGACCGCAGCGGACCAGTGTGATCGCCGATCCGACTCTCAGCGGGCCCGCACGCCGAATACCGGCGTCAGCCCGCTGGGAACCGACGCCGGTACCGTGAGCAGAACCGGGTCCAGCGCCGTCCCCGGGTCCGTGAGTGCCTTCATAAACTCCACCAGCTCCCGCATCTCCTCGTTCGTGAGGGAGAGGGGGGCACGCACCTCAGGATCCAGGAGCGCGTCCGGGACGGCGGGATGTCGCGGCTTCGCCCCGTCGTTGTAAAATCGCACCACCTCCTCCAGCGTGTCGAATACGCCGCCGTGCATGTAGGGGGCGGTCAGCTCCGTATTCCTCAACGTCGGCGTGCGGAAGGCATGTCGATCCGCGAGGCTCGACGTATGCTCCTCGCGTCCGGTGTCGTCGCCGGGGATGACCGCCATGCCGGTGCCTTCCTGGGGAACGCCCAGGACATGGAAGCCGAAATCGCTGAACATGGCCCCGCCATGACAGACGGCGCAGTTGGCTTTGGTGAAGAACAACTCGAGCCCCCGCTTCTGACGCGGCGTCAGCGCGCCGTCGTCCCCGCGCGCGTATTGGTCAAAGGGGGAATTCCGGGTCACCAGCTCGCGCTCGTAGGCGGCAACGGCGCGGCCGTATGTGTCCATGGAGATAATCTCGGGTCCGGGGAAACGTGCCGCCTCTGAGGGGAACGCCCCGTGGAAGAGCCGCACGTACTCGTCGAGACCCCGCAGCCGGGCAACCACGCTGTCGCGGGCCACTTCGGCCGCATAGGCGTCGCCGGCCATCTCGTGGCGGGACATGATCGGCCCCCGCGCCTGTTCCTCCAGGCCCTGCACCCTGCCGTCCCAGAACTGGAAGCCCACGTGCGTGGGCCGGCCTGTGGGATCTCCATTGAGGGCGGCATTGAAGATCGTCGGGGAGTTGCGGGCGTTCAGCGGGATGGACCGGCCGGTGAGCCGGGACGCGGAGACCGACCGGTCGGGGCCCAGCCCGACGCCGCTCACTCCGGCGCTGAACTGGCGGCCGTCGGTGAAGGCGAAGCGCGGGTGGTGGCACGTCACGCACGCCACGTCCTTTTCGCCGCTCAGGATCGGGTCGGAGAACAGGAGCCTGCCGAGCGCAATGCGGGCCACGACGGGGCCATTGTCGGGCGGGTAGGGGATCTCGCCCAGCGCCCGCAGATTGAAGCGCTCCCTCAGGTCACCATCAGGATCCGGAAGGTGCGGCCCGGCCGTTCCGTCGCCGCAGTCGGCCATAACGGGCAGGAGCGCCAGGGACACGACCAACCAGCGGACCCGGCGCGCCCGCACCGGCAGGTTACCTCGTCCTCACCGTGACCGAGCCGCTCATCCCCTCATGGATGGTGCAGACGTAGGGAAAGATGCCTGCCTGAGGGAACGTGACCTGGAAGGTTGCGTTTGGAGGCAGGGTCGGGCTCGCCGCAAAAGCGCCCGTCGTCGAGGTGACGTTGTGGTCGACCGGAGAACCATTTCGCCAGGTGACCGTGCCGCCCACCGCCACGGAGATGGTAGTGGGGATGAAGCGAGGCGGGGGTGCGGTCCCCGTGGTGACCGTGACGGCCGTCGGG
>JBHENR010000144.1:0-7656 GCA_046262555.1 Gemmatimonadota bacterium
CCGCCGTTCAGGTCGGCGATCTCCCGCGGGGTGAGCAGCCGGGCGGCGGTCAGCTGCATTTCGCGCGGCATGTCGGTGAGTTTCGTGCGGGCGATGATCGACCACAACAATACTTGTACATCCCGCTGTGGGATCTCGGGGTGTGCGACGGAGTTGCGCAGAATATTGCGGACGATCGGCCCCTTCGATCCCACCAGCGGCGCGTAGACGTAACCGTCGCCGCCGCCGGGACCATGCGTGCCGGCCTTCAGGCAGTAGCTCTGCCCCGCGAATCCGAAGGCGCCCGGGATCAGCCGGAAGCCGCCGTCGGCGGCCTGCGGCAGGGCCGCGAGCGGCAGCATCCGAACGGGCTGGTAGCCATCGAGCCAGGCGATCTCGGTGACCGCGTCGTCGAGACTCGTCGTCACGGGCAGATCGCCTTCGAGGAACGAGCTCAGGCTCGGCACCCGCTCGAGCAGTTGCCCGGCGCGTTTCCGGAGGTCGCCGAACTGGGCCGTGGCGGGAGTCGCGGTGGCGAACGTGGCGGCGAGCAACAGGAGTCCGGCCAGCAGACCGGAACGCGACGGGGCGCAGGGGCTCATGGGCGGTACCTCGCGGTGGGAGGGTGGCCGCCAAGCATTGCCGTCATCCCTTGGAATGTCAATCGCCCCGCCGTTCGACGAGGAGGTAGGGACCCGCCGCGCGCACCGCGGCGCCCGCGAGCGCGGTGTGGCGCAGAATGAGCGTCAGCTCGTCGGGGGTGAACGCGGCGGCGACGGACCGCTCGTAGAGGGCGCGCATCGTTCCCCGATAGGAACGGCCGTGCCAGCCGACATGGGCGCGGAAGCGCCAGCGGGGCGGGCGGCGCAGGTCGCGCAGCAGGACCCGGCCGCCGGGGGCGGTGATCCGCGCCAGCTCGTCGAGGACCGGGGACGGATCGGCGAGGTGGTGGAGCAGCGAGTTCGACACCACCAGATCGACCGAGCCATCGGGGAACGGCAGCGCGCGGCCATCCGCCTGGAGACGCCCGACGCGATGGGGGCGCGCTTCCCGCCTGGCCAGGCTGACGGCCGCGGCCGCGTCGGCGTTCCCCGCGGCCAGCATCGCCAGCGCCCGGTCCACCGCCCAGATCCGCCAGGCCGGTCGGCGCCGCGCCAGGGCGAGCGGGATCTGGCCCCCGCCGGTCCCCACGTCGACGACCCGCGCGGCCCCCCGCGGCCCCGCCGTCAGCACCAGGGCGAGCCACTCTGCGTCCAGCCGCGCCAGGTGCGCCTGGGCGCCGGCATCCATGTAGGCGACGGCCTCGTCGGCCTCGTCCATCACTTCGGGCTCGAGGACGCGGGGCGGATACCGCCCGCGCGACACGCCCGCCACCTGGTTGCCCGGCGGGAGCGCCGGGCCCAGCTTGTCGACCGAATGGAAGCCGTGCTCCGTCATATCGCCTCGCGGGAGGAGCAGTACGTCGAGGAACTCACCCGCCTGCTGGCGATTCCCAGCGTCTCGACCGATCCCGCCCACGCCGAAGACTGTCGCCGCTGCGCCGAGTATTGCCGCGAGGCGCTGGCGGGGGTCGGATTCGCCGTCACCGAGGTGATCGAAACGCCGGGGCACCCGCTCGTCTACGCCGAATGGCTCGGCGCACCGGGGGCGCCGACGGTGCTCTTCTACGGCCACTATGACGTGCAGCCGGTGGACCCGATCGCGCTCTGGACGACGCCCCCGTTCGAGGCGTCGGTGCGCGACGGGCGAATCTATGGACGCGGTTCCGCCGACGACAAGGGACAGATCTTCATCCACTGGAAGGCGTGGGAGGCCCATTTCGCCGCCCACGGCGGACTCCCCTGCAACGTGAAAGTGGTGCTGGAGGGCGAGGAGGAGATCGGCTCCGCCCACCTCGAACCGTTCATCGCCGGGAACCGCGAGCGGCTGGCGGCGGATACGGTGCTGATCTCCGATAACGCCATGTTCGCGCGCGGCGTGCCGTCGCTGTGCTACGGCCTGCGGGGCCTCTGCTACATGGAGATCCACGTCCGTGGGGCGAACACGGACCTCCACTCGGGGTCCTTCGGCGGCGCCGTCGCCAACCCCGCCCAGGCCCTCACCACCATCCTGGCCGGACTCAAGGACCACGAGCAGCACGTCGCGATCGAGGGGTTCTACGACAAGGTGCGCCCACTCTCCGAGGAGGAACGGGCGGAGTTCCGCCGGCTGCCGTTTAATGAAGCCGAATTCCGCCAGCAGCTCGAGGTGCCCGACCTGGTCGGCGAGGCCGGGTTCACGACGCTCGAGCGGATCTGGGCCCGTCCCGCGCTCGACATCAATGGCATGCTCTCGGGTTTCACCGGCGCGGGCGCCAAGACGGTCCTCCCGGCGGAGGCGTCCGCCAAAGTATCGATGCGGCTGGTGCCGGATCAGGACCCCGCCGAGATCGCCGCGCTCTTCACCCGCCATGTCGAGGCCGCCGCTCCGGCGGGCGTGACGGTCCGCGTCAGCGGGTTGCACGGCGCCGACCCCTACCTTGCGCCCCGCGATCATCCCGCCAACCGTGCCGCCCATCGCGCGCTGGAGCAGGGGTTCGGCGTGGCCCCCGTCTTCACCCGCGAGGGCGGATCGATTCCGGTCACGGTGGCGTTTCAGCGGCTGCTGGGCGTGACCTCCATCCTGATGGGCTTTGGATTGCCCGACGAGAACGCCCACGCGCCGGACGAGAACCTCGACCTCGACACCTTCCACCGCGGCGTCCGCGCCGCGGCGCACTTCTACCGCGAGTACGCCGACGGCGCGCGCGCCTGAGGCGCGCGTATTGCGCGCCCGGCCCGGTCGGTCATAGGTTTTCGCGCGCAACCGCGCGTCCTTCACCCTTCGCCTGCTCTCTGGAGGCCCTCGATGTCCACGATGTTTCGACGGAAATCCCTCGCCCACCTGCAGGCGGAAGCCGCGCAGGCGAGCGAACTCAAGCGCGTGCTGGGCCCGACCCATCTCGTGCTGCTGGGGATCGGCGCCATCATCGGGGCCGGCATCTTCTCGCTGACGGGCATCGCGGCGGCGACCAACGCCGGACCGGCCATCGTGTTCTCCTTCATCCTGGCCGGCATCGCCTGCACCTTCGCCGGGCTCTGCTATGCCGAGATGGCCTCGATGATTCCGATCTGCGGCAGTGCCTACACCTACTCCTACGCGACGATGGGAGAGCTGCTGGCGTGGATCATCGGCTGGGACCTGATCCTCGAGTACGCCGTGGCGGCGATGACGGTGGCGATCGCCTGGTCGGGCTACGTGGTGAGCTTTCTGGCCGACCTGGGGGTGGTCGTCCCGCCCCAGTTCACGGCGTCGCCGGGGACCGTCATCCCCTTAGCCGACGGGACATCGGCGACCGCGCTGTTCAACCTGCCGGCGGTTCTCATCATCGTCGCGGTCACGGCGCTCCTGGTGGTCGGCATCCAGGAGTCCGCCACCGTCAATGCGGCGATTGTGGCCATCAAGGTCGCGGTGGTGCTGATCTTCATCATCGCCGGCTGGTCGTTCATCGACGGGGCCAATCACCAGCCCTTCATCCCGCCCAATGAGGGGACCTTCGGCGTCTTCGGCTGGAGCGGGGTGCTGCGGGGGGCAGGCCTCGTCTTCTTCGCCTACATCGGCTTCGACGCCGTGTCGACCGCCGCCCAGGAGGCCCGCAATCCCCAGCGCGACATGCCGATCGGCATTCTGGGGTCGCTGGCGATCTGCACCGTGCTCTACATCCTGGTGGCGTACGTCCTCACCGGGCTCGTCAGCTACACCGACCTCAACGTCCCGGCGCCGATCGCCGTGGGCATCGAGCGGACCGGCATCGGCTGGCTCCAGCCGCTGGTGAAGATCGGCGCGATCATGGGGCTCTCCTCGGTCATCCTGGTGATGCTGCTCGGACAGCCGCGGATCTTCTACACCATGGCCAAGGACGGGCTGTTCCCGCAATTCGCGGCCAAGGTGCATCCCAAGTACCGCACGCCCCACATCACGATCATGGCGACGGGCGTTTTCGTGGCGCTGGGCGCCGCGCTGATCCCGCTGCGGATCGTGGGTGAGCTGGTCTCGATCGGCACACTGTTCGCTTTCATGCTCGTCTCGATCGCGGTCTGGGTGCTGCGGCGCACCGATCCCGACGCCCCGCGCCCATTCCGAGTGCCGGCGATGCCGGTGATCGTCACGCTCAGCGTGCTGTCGTGCTTCGGCCTCATGCTCGGTCTGCCGGTGGACACCTGGCTGCGGCTGGCGGTCTGGCTGGGGATCGGGATGGCGATCTACTTCCTGTACGGCAGGCACCATTCGAAGATCGGGAGGGAGTCGGCGGTGGCCGAGATCGCGCGGACGTCGCCGCCGTCGGGGCTCGGGAGGTCGTAGTTTTCAGGGCTGGGGGAGGGGGCGCGTGAAGGCGCCCCCTCGCTCGGCCAGCGCTCCGCTTCGGGGAGCCTCCGCGGCGGCCGCGCCGCCTTGCGGGGTCTCCCCTCGCTACGCGAAATGGCCTCCTCGGGGGCGCCTCCACGCGCCGGCTTCACACCCCTGACCCCTTCGATCACCAAAGCCCCGCCGGCCCCTTCTCACACGACCCGCACCCCACCCCTCCCCCGACGCTGCCTGTCGGTGCGAGAAGGATGCCGGTCCGAGCCGGCTGGTGCCGTTCGCAGCGGCACGCCTCCGCGAAGCGAACCAGCCCCCGATCGCGGAATCGAAAAACGGGTGTTGCCGTGTGGTTTGGCGGCCGAAGTGCGGGCGGGCGTATCGCCGAGGAGGGCGTCAAGCGCGAGAGTCGAGGCAGACCCCGCAGCCGCGTAGCGGCGAGGAGGCTGCCGAGCGGAGCGCAGCCCGACGAGGTGATGCGCCCGCCCGTGCTCCCGCCATCGGCCCTACCCGCAAAGCTAGTTTCCCGACTCCGAAACCGATGGCTGGACCCCTTCAGAGGAGGAGTGCTCCACCCCGAACGGCCCCACCCGGATCACTGGCGCGGTCGAGTCATTGAGGAAGAGCGTGAGCGAATCCGCCCCCGCCGCGAGTTGGGGATTGAAGACGTACACGCCGACGGCGGTCGTCCCGGCTTCCACCTTGATGCGCGGGTTGTTGGGAACGGTCAGGCCGCGGTAGACGTTACCGAGATTGTCCTCGAGCCGGGGCTGCCCGTCGGCGGCGAAGTTGGCGACGGAGTCGGGTCCGGAATGCCAGGCGGCGTAGGTCATCGCGATGAAGTTCGGGGTGTAGTTCATCGCCTGGGCGTGCCAGGCGGCGTCATCAGCGCGGCTGATCATGTCCACCGTATCGAGCCGGCCGTCCTGCATCTCGGTATAGCGGAGCGGATCCACGGCAAAAGCTGACTGCTCCTGACTGGTCAGCGTGTCGGGGGCGAGGGAATCCGCGGCGACATCGGCGTCGGGCCCCGCGTCGCCGCCGCAGGCCGTCACGTAAGCCAACGCCACCAGCGCGGGAATGAACCAGCCGGGCGAACGACGCATGGAACCTCCTGGGTTTCGGCTCATCGGTAGTTCGCCGCGTGCCAGTCGAATGGCAGGTCGGCGGCCTTCAGCAGCGCGATCACCGCCTGCAGATCGTCCCGCTTCTTGCCGGTGACACGCACCTGGTCGGACTGAATCGCCGCCTGGACCTTGAGGCCGGCGGCCTTGATCCGCTTGACCACGTCCTTGGCCTGCTCCGAAGTGAGGCCCTCCTGGAGCTTCGCCTTCTGGCGCATCCGTCCGCCCAGCGCCTCCTCGAGCGCGCCGTACGTCAGGACCTTCAGCGACACGCCGCGCCGCGCCAGTTTCTCCTCCAGGATCTGCTTGAGGCCCCGCAGCCGGCCCTCGTCCTCGGCGGTCAACACGAGGCCGTCGGCGGTTTCCTCGATGGTGGCGACCGCACCCTTGAAGTCGAAGCGGGTGTGGACTTCCTTGGCCACCTGCTGGAGGGCGTTCTTCACCTCCTGATGGTCGACTTTCGAGACGATGTCGAACGAGCTCTCAGCCATTGGCTTCCCCCAGGGTGATGACGATCTTCCCAAATTGCGCGCCGCGCTCCAGCCTGGCAAAGGCCGCCGGCGCGTCAGCGAGCGGAAACGTCGAATCGATCAGCGGAACGAGCTGGCCGCCGGCAACCAGCCCGAGGACTGTGTCGAACTCGCGGCGATTGGCCATCGTCGAGCCCTGAATCGCGATCTGCTTCCAGTACACCCGGTTGATCGGGGTTGGCGCCTCGTTGCCCGTCGTCGCGCCGCAGGTGCTGATCCGCCCGCCCCGGCGGACGCACTCGATCGACTCGCCCCAGGTGGCGGCGCCCACGTTGTCGACGACGAGGTCCACGCCGCGCCGGCCGGTCAGCTCGCGGATCCGGTCGCGCACGCGTTCCGTTGGATAATGGATCCCGGCTGCCGCCCCCAGCCCGCGCGCCCGCTCCAGCTTCTCGGTGCTCGAGGACGTCACGTAGACGCTGGCCCCCGCCAGCACGCTGATCTGCAGCGCGGCTGCCGCGACCCCGCCGCCGATGCCGTGGATCAGCACGGTCTCGCCCGGCTGGAGCGCCCCCGCCGTCATCACCAGCCGCCAGGCGGTCTGGTAGGCGAGCGGAAAGGCGGCCGCCGCGCCCCAGCCGAGCGCGTCCGGCTTGCGGTACAGGTTGACGGCCGGCACCACCACCGCCTCGGCGAGTGTACCCCCCACGTGCTCGCCCAGCAGCCGATACCGGACGCAGAGCGACTCTTCGCCCCGGGAGCAGAACTCGCATCGCCCGCAGAACAACCCCGGCTGAATGACCACCTCGTCCCCAGCGGACCAGTCGGTCACGCCCTCACCCACGGCGTCCACCACGCCCGCACCGTCGGCCCCCGGAACGTGGGGGAACGCGAGCTCGATGCCGGGAATGCCCCGCCGCACCCAGAGATCGAGGTGGTTGAGCGCGGCGGCCGCGAGCCGCAGGCGGACCTCCTCCGGTCCCGGGACCGGGATCGGCACGTCGCCGACCTCGAGGACGTCGGGTCCGCCATGCCGGGTGAAGTAGGCTGCGCGCATCGGCCGAAAGGTCCTCCCGACGCTACGGCCGCGGGGGGGCCGCTCCCGGGGCGGCCGGTGCCGGCGTGGCCGTCGCGGCCCGCCGCGTGAGCGTCAGCTGGTAGGCTCCCGTCTCTTTACCCGCGAGCGAGGTGGCGACGATCACCCAGCGGCCCGGTTCGGTGAGCGGGACCTCGAGCAGCGAATTCGTGCCGCCGCTGGCCGCCCCGTCGTCATCATTCTCGAACGGTTCTCCTGACGGCGCGCGAATCGCGAGGTACGCATCAAAATCCGGCGACGCGAGCACGGCGGTCAGCACCTCGCCCCCCGCGGTTTCCAGCGCGTACGCCTCATAGAACTCGCCCAGCGGCAGCGTGCTGTCGCCCCTGCCGAGCGTCCCGGTCCAGGTGCGGGGCCCGCGCTCGGTGACGGGGATCGACGTTCCAGCCGTGAGATTGGCGTAAAAATCGCCCCCGGGCTCGTCCCCCATCGCCGTCTCCTCCGCGATCTTCTCCGCTGAGCGGGGCCCCCAGAGGAGGGTGAACGCGCCGGTCTCTCCCGCCTCGTAGGAGGTGACGCGAATGGAGAACGCCCCCGCCGATTCGGCGACCGCCGCGACGCGGGACACGTCGGAACCGCCGTAGTCGTCATTCTCCGCCTGCTTGCCGCC
>JBHENR010000145.1:0-4765 GCA_046262555.1 Gemmatimonadota bacterium
GCTTGACCTGGATCACCTCGCCCTCGCGCACCACGTCTTCGACCTTGTCGACCCGCCGGTACTCGAGCTCCGAGATGTGGACCAGGCCGTCACGGCCGGGCAGGATCTCGACGAACGCGCCGAACGCGGTCACGCTCTTGACCGGGCCTTCGTAGATGCGACCGATCTCCGGCTCCTCGATCAGGGCCTCGATCCGCTTCAGCGCGCGCTCCCCGCCTTCGCCGTCGATCGAGGCGATCGTCACCATGCCGGTGTCGTCGATGTCGATCTTGGCGCCGGTCTCCTCCTGCAGCCCGCGGATGATCTTCCCCCCCGTCCCGATGATGTCCCGGATCTTGTCCTTGGGCACCTTGATCGAGAGGATGCGCGGAGCCCAGGCGCTCATGTCCTGACGCGGCGACGCCAGGGCGCGATCCATCTCGTCGAGGATGTGCATCCGGCCCGCCTTGGCCTGGTCGATGGCCCGCTCGAGGATGTCGATCGCCACGCCCTTGATCTTGATGTCCATCTGGAAGCCGGTGATCCCGTCGCGCGTGCCGGCGACCTTGAAGTCCATGTCGCCGAGGTGATCCTCGATCCCGAGGATGTCGGACAACACGGCCACCCGGTCATTTTCCTTGATGAGGCCCATGGCGATGCCGGCGCAGGGCTTGCGAATCGGCACCCCGGCGTCCATCAGGGCGAGCGATCCGGAACAGACCGACGCCATCGAGGACGAGCCGTTCGACTCGAGGATGTCCGACACGATGCGAATCGTGTAGGGGAATTCCTCGTGGGGGGGAAGCACGCCCTGGAGCGACCGCTCGGCGAGCGCGCCGTGGCCGATTTCGCGCCGGCCGGTGCCGCCGAAACGCCCGACTTCACCCACCGAGAAGGGCGGGAAGTTGTAGTGGAGCATGAACTTCTTGTCCCACTTGGGATCGAGGTCGTCGATCATCTGCTGGTCCAACCGCGTGCCGAGCGTGACCACACCCAGGGATTGCGTGCTCCCGCGGGTGAAGAGCGCCGAGCCATGGGTGCGGGGCAACACGCCGGTCTCGATTGTGATGTGGCGGATGTCGGTCAGCGACCGGCCGTCGGCGCGAACGCCCTCGTCCAGCACCTGGGCTCGCATCGCATCGTATTCGACGTCCTCGAGCACCTTCCCGATCAGTCCCGGCGCAGCGGCCCCTTCGGTCGCCTTCTCCCCCGGCTGCGCGCCGAACGCGGCGGTCGCCTTCTCGCGCACGGCGGCCAGGGCGGCGTTGCGCTCGGTCTTGTCGGCGATTCGCATCGCGGCGCGGATCTCGTCCCGGGCCTGGTCCGCGATGCGCGACACCAGCGCCTCGTCGGTCACCGGGCGCGACCACGCCATCGGCTCAGCGTTGACCTCGGCCTTCAGCGTTTCGAGGCCGCGGCAGATTTCGGCCACCGCCTCGTGACCGGCGCGAATCGCGCCCAGGAGCTCGGCTTCGGAAACTTCCTGCGCCGAACCCTCCACCATGGAGACGGATTCCGCGGTGCCCGCGACGATCAGATCCATCGGGCTCGCCTCGAGCTGGGCGAACGAGGGATTGATGATGTAGCCGCCATCCACCATCGCCACCCGGACACCCGCCACCGGGCCATCGAACGGAATGCCACTGATCGCCAGCGCCGCGCCGCAGCCGATGATTCCCAGCACGTCCGGGTCATAGGTGGCGTCGTAGGAAAGCACCTGGCAGACGAGCTGGGTCTCGTGCATGTACCCTTCGGGGAACAGCGGCCGGCAGGGCCGGTCGATCAGCCGCGCGCTGAGCGTTTCCTTTTCACCCGGGCGTCCCTCGCGCTTGAAGAACCCGCCCGGAATCTTGCCGGCGGAGTACATCTTCTCGCGGTATTCGACGAACAGGGGAAACCACCCTTTCGAGGGATCGGCCTTGGGACTGGCGGTGGCGGTGCAGAGGACGAGCGTCTCGCCGCACTGCACGGTGACGGCGCCGCCGGCCAGTCGGGCCATGCGGCCGGTCTCGATGATCAGGGGGGATTCTCCGACCGAGAGCGTCTTGGTGATGATGCGGGGCGCCTTGGTACTGATCATGGGATGCTCCTGACAGAGCGCGGTCGCGCGTGCGCGCGATCCTCGCGTTGCGGGGAGACGAACGCCGTGCGAGGGGGCGTGGGGAGCATTGCGGAGCGTTCGGGCGCAAGATATGCGAGGCGCGCGCGGATCGTGCGCGCCGCGTACATCTCACGCCGAAGGCCGCCACGCCCTCGCGCCGTCCCGAGCGGAGCGCCCGTCGCGGAAAAACGGTCGTGCCAAACCAACCTACTTGCTCAGGCCAACCTACTTGCGCAGGCCGAGCTCCTCGATCACGCGCCGATACCCGCTCGGGTCGGTGCGCTTGAGATAATCGAGCAGACGGCGGCGCCGGCCGACCATCTTCAGCAGGCCGCGGCGTCCGTGGTGATCTCCCGGGTGGGCGCGGAAGTGACCCGTCAGCTCATTGATGCGGAGCGTCAGCAGCGCGACCTGGACGGGAGCCGAGCCGGTGTCGGTGTCGTTGATCCGGAATTTGTCCAGCGTGCCGGCCGCAGCGGCCGCAGTCAGTGTCATGATCGAGCCCGTTCCCCCGGCGTAACCGTCAATAGTGTACGAATCGAGCGAGAGACCGTTAAGATAGCCCCTCGAAAGCGATTACGCCAGTAGGAACGGCTTGGGCTGAGACCCCTGCGCGCCGGCTAGGGCGCGCGCGTCCCCGTGCTCTGCAGGGTCAGCGTCGAGTCGGCGCCGGCGGTCGCGTAGTGGGCCTGGACGTCACCGACCAGCTGCTGCCCCTCGAGCCGATAGACGGCATGGGTCGTCACCTGGGTCCCGGGCCGCCGCACGCTCTCGTACGGCCCGGCGTCGGCGATGATGCTGTCGCCGGAGACGACCACCGCGACGGTGATGGGCTCACGCTCCGGGAGGTGGTAGAACCAGCCGTCGGCGGTCGCCTCGAGCTGAAACACGGTGGCGGTCGTATCCCCGGTCACCGGCACGGCCCGCATGTCCCACGTTCCCGCCACGTCGGCGAGCGAGACGGCGGCAGCGGCCAGGGAGTCGGCCGCTGGCTCTTCCATCACGGCCTCGTCCGCCGCTTCCTTCGCACAGGCCAGCAGGAGGAGACTTCCCGCGAGAACAACACACCTCTTTACCAGACCTGACATCACTCGACTCCTTGGTGAGGGCGGTGAACGAGAGGCTACGCCAAGGCGCTGACTAGGGCGCCGGGGTTCCCGTGGTCCGCAGCGTCAGCAGCGAATCCGCGCCGGAGTTCGCAGAGTGGGCCTGAGTGACGCCAACCAGCTGTCCCCCCTCGAGGCGATAGACGGAATGGGTCGTCACCTGGACGCCGGCCCGCCGCACGCTCTCGTACGGCCCCGCGTCGGCAATAAGGCTGTCGCCGGAAGCGACCACCCTGACGGGGATAGGGTCACGCTCCGGGAGGAGGTACGTCCACCCGTCGGCGGTGGCTTCGAGCTGACCCACCGTGGGGGTGGAATCGCCGGTCGTGGGCACGGCTCGCATATCCCAGGTGCCGGCCACGTCGGCGAGTGAGAATGCGGGAGCCATGACGGAGTCGGCCGCCGTTTCGTCGATCGCGGTCTCATCGGCCGACTCTTGTGCACAGGCCAGCAGGAGGAGACCCCCCCCGAGGACGAGATACGGTTTCATCGAGACAAACATGGGTGTTCTCCTGGTTGGGGACGGGGAGCGTTTCGGAACGCCATGTTAACTATGTCCGGAGTGGCCCGTTGTCAAGGCTGCAGGGAGCGCGCCCCCCGAAAGGGCGGCCCGCGTCGCCGAGCGGTCCTCCCCCAGCTGGCGCGCGAGATCTTCCGCGTCTTTGAACCGACGCGTCGCCCGCAGCCGGGAAATCAGCTCGACGCGCAGCGCGACGCCGTAGAGCGGTTCGTCAGGCCACTCGAAGAGATGGACCTCCAGGGCCCTGTCGGGTTCCCCGAAGGTGGGGCGCGGGCCGAAGTGGGCCATTCCGTCGTGGAGCACACCGTCCACTTCGGCGCGCACCGCGTACACGCCGATCGGCGGCAGGCACTTGGACGGGTCATCAACACGGACGTTGGCGGTCGGAAATCCGATGGCCCGGCCGCGGCCGGCGCCCGGAACGACTTCGCCGAGCACTGCGTACGGTCGGCCCAGCGCCCGGCCGGCGGTGTGCAGATCAGCCCGTGAGACCGCCTCGCGAATACGGGTGCTCGAGACGCCCGCCCCGTCGTCCAGGACGGGGGCCACCACCGTCACGTCGAATCCCAGCGCCGCGCCGAGCGCCCGCAGCATGCCGGCGTCACCCCGGCGATCCCGGCCGAACCCGTGGTCGGAGCCCATCACGAGCTCCGCCACGTCCAGCTGGGCGACCAGAATCTGCCGCACGAAAGCCTCGGCCGAGAGCTCCCGCAGGGCGGCGGTGAACGGCAACACGACGACGGCGTCGAGACCGAACAGCGGCCAGAGCAACCGGCGCTCCGCCCGCGTCGTCAACAGGCCGGGGGCGCGCTCCGGCGCGATGACCTGGAGCGGGTGGGGCTCGAAGGTGACGAGGGCGCTCGTCCGGCCGGCCCTCCGGGCGCGGCTCGCGATCTCTGCCAGGACCTGCTGGTGCCCGAGGTGGAGGCCGTCGAATGTGCCCACGGTGAGCGTGGTGCGATGGCCCCCCGCCAGAACGGCCGGAGTCACGGGGCCCGTTCCCCCGCCGGGAACAGGACGACGCGCGGCTGCAGCTCCAGACCAGCGCCCTCACCGCAC
>JBHENR010000146.1:0-2989 GCA_046262555.1 Gemmatimonadota bacterium
GTGTACGACGACCTGTTCCGCGAGTTTCTGCTGCAGGACCCCGCCTTCGCCGGCCGCCGATTCGACTGGGTGATCGATGTGGCGGCCGATGCGCCGCACGACACCCGTCACGCAATCATCCCCTCGGCGCCGATGCCGGCCACGACGGCCCATGGAGCCGCCACGGGCGACGCCCTCACGCTGGACGCCGCCGTCGCCGCCTGCGAGGCGGTCGCGCACTATCGCGTCATCCAGACGAGCGATCCCCGCTAGCGCCCGACTCCAGCTCCTCGAGGACGGCCACCGCCTGCGTCTTGAGTTCCGCTTCCATGTCCTTGAAATCATCCTCCGACAGCTTGCCCGTGGCGTAATCCAGCTCCAACTCGTGGATTTCGGCGACGAGGCGCGCCTTTTCGACCTCGAGATCCCGTCGCTCCCCCGCCGCGCTGGAGTGGCTCGCCGCGCCGCCGGCGAGGAGCGGATAGACTGCCAGCCAGACCGCCGCCAGCAGGAGCCAGAGTCCCGCCAGGCCGAGCAGCGCCGCCATCACGCGGGGGGGGCCCCGACCCGCGGCGCCGCGGCGGGGCGCGCGCTGGCCGACGCCGCGGTCCGCTCGCCCGCGCGTGCGGTCCGGGGACGCGGGGTCGAGAGCGCCAGCAGAATGCCCAGCACCATCACCCCCCCGCCGATCCAGATCCACAGCACCAGCGGATTGACCAGCAGCGTCACGTCGGCGGTGCCGCTCAGCGGATCGTAGGCGTCGAGGATCGCGTAGACGTCCTCGAACGGCCGCGACCAGATCGCCACCTCGGTCGTCGTCTGCTCCTGGCCCTCGGGATAGAACCGCCGCTCGGGCCGCATGCGGACGGCCCGCTCGCCGCGCTCGGCGACCGTCAGGTTCGCCACCGTCGCGATGTAGTTGGGACCCTGCTCGATATCGGTGCCGCGGTACTGGACGGCGAAGCCGCCGACAGCGGTGGTATCCCCCGGCTCGAGCCGCGCTTTCTGCTCCTCGACGAAGAGCGCCCCGGCGATGCCGCTGAACACGAGCACCACCCCGATGTGGACGGTGTAGCCGCCGTAGCGGCGGCGATTCTTCATCACCAGGCGATAGACCGCCTGCGCCGGCCGTTCCCCCTGGGCGCGCACGCGGGATCGGGCGCCCCGCTCGAGCTCCTGCCCGATCGACGCCAGCACGAACGCGCCGAACGCGGCGACCGCGATGGCGTACCAGGCGTGGATCCCCAAAAGCAGCGCGGCGACGCCCGCCACTCCGAGCGCCACCAGCGGGGTGCGGAAGTTCCGCGTCAGGCTCCGGCGCGACGCGCGCCGCCAGGCGATGACCGGGCCGATCCCCACCAGCAGCAGCAGCGCCAGCGAGAATGGGGCGATCACCTGGTTGAAGAACGGCGGCCCCACCGAGATTCGCTCGCCGGTCGCCACCTCCGCGATGAACGGGAAGAACGTGCCCCACCAGATCGCGAATGCGATCCCCAGCAGCAGCAGATTGTTGAACAGGAACGCGCTCTCGCGCGAGACGAACGACTCGAGCTGGTTGTCGCTCCGCAACAGATCCGCCCGCCACCACGTCAATCCAACCGCGAACGCGAGCACGAGCGCGAGGAAGCTCAGGAAGACGAAGCCGATGTCAGTCGCGGCGAACGCGTGGACCGATTCGATGATGCCGCTCCGGGTGACGAACGTGCCGAGAATGGTGAGCGCGAAGGTGGCGGTGATCAGGGCGACGTTCCACAGCTTCAGCATGCCGCGCTTTTCCTGGATCATGATCGAATGGACGAACGCTGCGCCCACGAACCACGGCATGATGGCGGAGTTCTCCACCGGATCCCAGCCCCAGTAGCCGCCCCAGCCCAGCTCGATGTAGGCCCAGTGGGAGCCCATCAGATTGCCGATCGTCAGAAACAGGAACGGGATCAGCGCCCATTTCCGCATCGCCACGATCCACTCCGCGCCGAGCCGGCCGGTGAGGAGCGCCGCCATCGCAAAGGCGAACGGCACCGCCCACCCCACGTACCCCAGGTAGAGGCTCGGCGGGTGGGCGGCCATCCAGTGATTCTGGAGCAGCGGATTGAGGCCGGCTCCGTCGACCGGCAGCACAGCCAGCCGGACGAATGGCGGCGCGCCCCAGATGAGCACCCCGAGGAAGAACGCGCTGATCGCCAGCAGCACGGACGCCGCGTGGGGCACCAGCTCCGGCTGGCGGCGGCGGGTGGAGAACACGGCGGCGGCCGCGTAGCCGGAGAGGATGAGCGCCCACAGCAGCATCGAGCCCTCCATCCCGCCCCACACCGCGGTCGCCTTGTACCACGGGGGCATGGCGCGGCTGGCGTGGCCGGCGACGTAGGCCAGCTCGAACCGGTCGGCCAGGAACGCGGCCGTCAGCAGGCCATAGGCGAGGGCGACGCAGATCGCCACCCCATAGACCGCCCCCACCGCGGCGTCGGTCAGCCGCGCGTCGCGCCGCCGCCCGCCGAGGTGGCCCACCACGATGCCATAGGCGGCGAGCCCAAAGGCAACCCAGAGCGCCAGCGGCCCGAGGGCATAGACGCTCACGGGGCCCCACCGCCCGGCGGGGCGCTGCCGCCGAGGCGCGTGGTGAGCCGCGCGGCGCGGGCATTGAGTCGCGCCTGACGCCGGGTTAGGCCCAGCAGGTAGCCGAACAGAACAAGCCAGAAGACGAAGTAGGCGGCGTAGTAGTAGGTCATCGCGTCTCTGCGGCGCGGGTCATCGCGGCGCCTCCCGGTCGAGCAGTCCTTCCAGCAGCGCCAGGTTCTCCGCCGTCCGCTCCTGCCACACGCGCTGCGCGAGCAGCCAGGCGAAGACAAGCGAGAAGGCCATCACGGCGGTCAGCAGCGTGATCAGCATCGAGGCCGGCAGCCCGCCGCCGGGATCGTCGAGGATCATCACCACCGGCTGAGGATGAAGCGTCCGCCACCACAGCACCGACAGGTGGATGAGGGGGACGTCGAGAAACCCCACGATGCCGACG